>NZ_LWSR01000046.1:0-16981 GCF_001660745.1 Gardnerella sp. 26-12 | reverse complement strand
AGTCTTTCCCGCATACGCGGTGGTGATCCTATTTTTGTTCACCCCCTTGCTTATGTTCTCATATTGTGATAATATTTAATTATGAAAGGAGGTGAACATGGAAACAAAAGATTGGGTAGCGCTCGCGCTCAACATTCTAACTATCATCATCATGATTTGGTTAGATTTACGACACGACAATAAGCGCAAGTAAAAAACGGGGGTTCCAACCAATGATGCTGGCTAGAACCCCTAGCCTCAATCTTTCCACACGATTATGAGTAGAACAAGAGTATTAGGTATTATTTCGGCAATATGCGCTATTACCGCGGTAACAAACGTTATTTTGCAAGTGCCATTCGCTGGTATTGGGTTCACTCTAGCAGCTGGCATTGCTGGCTTATCCGCTGGCTTAACAGGCAGTAGCAAAGAAAAATAAGGAGCATATTATGTTAGATGAGAACGGACAAACAGTACTCGTATCACTACATGACATTGCGCGACTTCTTGGTGTTAGCTACGAGTCTATGCGCCAGTATCTCGTGCGCTCTAGGCGCGCCGCCTTAAAAAACCAGAACGCGAGTGAGTTACGTGGTTTAATTCCACTACCAACACACTCGGTTGGCGTACTAACAACAAAGCCCGCGTGGGATTATGACACTATCCGCAATTGGGCTGCACGGCGGCCACATCGCCCCGTAACCCTGCCATCATCATGGCAAGAGTTAAAAGAGACTGTTGGTAAAGCAGCTAAAACCGAGTCAAACAATCAACAGTAAAAACAAACAAGGGTAGGCAAGTTTTATTTGCCTACCCTATAATAAAAAACACTTAGCGCGCGCGATACGATGCGCCGCGGCGTGCTCTAACTGCCGCATGCGCGTTCGATTTCATATCCGCTACGATACTGCTGCAACCGCAATGATTGCATGTGTGTCTTTCCCGCATACGCGGGGGTGATTCTACGCAGTGGTAATCCTTGAAGCGCAATAAGTAAATAAAGGGTCCCGAACAGTCGAAGTGTCCAGGACTCACTATCCACTATACTGCAGGCTCATTATGAAATTAGACGCAATAGTATCTGCTATGTTCTCACTCGTTATTATCGCTGGAGTGTGGTGTCATTTTTCGCCTTGGCTCACGGTCTTTCCCGCATATGCTGATGCTATCCTAGAAGTGCGTTTATAAAAAAGAAAAAGATTGGAGCGTCAATACCGCGTTCTCAGTTGTGGAAAATAAGAGAGGAGTGAAAAGCTAATGGATATGATGAAAATTTGTTATGACATGGTTGAGAAACTTCGACCTTATGCTGAGCCATACATGGATAAGTTTTCTAAAGAAGAAGCCAATAGTGCTATTCGAGCAGGCGAACCATCGATTGCAATTGATATTTATTTAGTAGACGCGTGGCTACACAAGAGTGCACCTAAAGAGTTGCTAATCGAAGCTTACAATTTATTAGACCCTTATGAATGTGGCGATAACTACGACGATATAGCAGACGATTTAGGAGTCCCGCGTAAAGTCCATTCCCCAGATGAATAAATAAATTTTGGTCTATAACCCTAGAACCTATAACCCTAGAAAATATACTTAAAATGAAGATTGCGAAGCTGGGAATATTAAGCCAAGTTCTAAACACCGTTACTAATTCAGTCAACGAACTGAGAAAATAACACTCACAGCCCAAACACCGTTAAAAACTCAGTCAACAAACTGAGAAAATAACACTTGCGCTCGCAAATGCTCCAATACCATACGCATAAACAAACCTCCAACCAACACGCGCAAACGAACACACCGAAAGACACGCCTACGAACACGCCAAAAAACACACCAACAGAAACACCAAACGACACGCCAAAATAGGCAAGGGCTTGCATTTGTAAATATTTCGGGTATAGTAGTTACTCGTGCTTCGGCGCTGACATTGTTCAGTAAAGTTGCATTGCGGACATAGCTTAGTTGGTAAAGCGCAACCTTGCCAAGGTTGAGACCGCGGGTTCGAGTCCCGTTGTCCGCTCTAGGTCCGATGAGTTATTCGACCTTACGGTGGGTTAGCCAAGCGGTTAGGCAGCGGCCTGCAAAGCCGTATAGATGAGTTCGACTCTCGTACCCACCTCGATTAAGCTTCAAGCTTAATAAACAACCTGGGCGGTTGGCGCAGTGGTAGCGCACTTCCCTGACACGGAAGGGGTCACAAGTTCGAACCTTGTATCGCCCACTCGAAAGGATTGCCTTTCACGCATAATTAAAAAATTTTGGGTGATTGGCGCAGCGGCTAGCGCACTTCCTTCACACGGAAGGGGTCATAGGTTCGATTCCTATATCACCCACAATATGTTCGCAGTGTAGAAGCACTGCGTTTTTTGTTATCTGGCTATTTTTTATTTCCTAACTTACATATGAAAATTTTTTGCAGCCGAACATACCTGCAACCACAAATGGAAGCAATATCTCATATCAGTCAACAAATCAACCAATCAATCAACCAGCCAAGCAAGCAACCAGCCAACCAGTCAACCAAGCATTTCTTCACAAAAACACACATGATAATGTTCATTTTGAGTTCATTTAATATCGTGCTATACTCATCCGAGTACAGTGAAAATTGCAGGGGTACTGGAAACAGTTGAGAAACACCCTTTGAACCTGTTTTGTTAAGACATGCGTAGGGAGCAATTACAGTAAGTGATTTCTTTCTGTCACGATTTTCGTGATATCTTGCGTTGCCACAAAGTAGTAGCAATTACACGAGTATCAACTAAACAAAAACCAAAAAATATCCGCCTGAATGTCACTTTTGGGAAAACTTGCACAAGTGAGGAGGAATACTGCACATGATTGATAGCAGCATAAGTGCTGAAACTATAGAATCAGCCATAAGCTGGCTTGCAGGATTCACAGAAAAACCAGGAGAACAAGGAGTTACTCGACCTCTTTACACAAAATCTTGGAAACAGGCTCTTTTTGCTCTTCGTCAACGATTTGAAAAACTCGGTATGACTGTGGAATTCGACCAAGTTGGAAACCTAATTGCAACTGTTGAAGGATGCGAAAAACCAGAAAGCATAATAGCTTGCGGATCGCATATTGACACAGTTTCAAGAGGAGGTCGTTTTGACGGCCAACTTGGAATAGTTGCAGCCTATTTAGCAATTAAGAATTTACTTACTAGATATGGAAAGCCAAAGAAAAGTCTTCGCATTATCTGCTTAGCAGAAGAGGAAGGCTCACGTTTCCCATACGTATTCTGGGGTTCAAAGAATTTCTTCGGGCTAGCCAAAAAAGAAGACGTAGAAAATATTTGCGACAGTGAAGGTGTTCCTTTCGAAACAGCAATGCGTGAAGCTGGGTTCAATTATCAAACAACTCAACCTAAGTTCGCAAATCTTGAAGCCTGGATTGAGCTACACATTGAGCAGGGACCAACGCTTTACAGCAATCACGAAGATTTAGGTATTATCACTAGCATTGCCGGTCAGCACCGTTGGGATGTTCATCTTAAAGGCGTACAAAATCACGCTGGCACAACAATGATGTCCTACAGGCACGATGCAGTAGATTGCATGTCTCATATAATCGCCAAGAATCTTGACAAAGCTAAGCAAGCAGGCGACCCACTGGTACTTACTTTCGGTAGAATCAGCGTAGTTCCAAATCAAGTAAATATTGTTCCTGGAGAAGTTACTTTTTCAATGAACTGCCGTCATACAGATAAAGCTTTTCTTGATAAATTCTTGCAGGAACTCGACGAGGACATTCACGAAACTGCCAAGTCTTATGGCATTACAGCGCAGATTGATAAGTGGATGTCTGACGATCCTACACCACTTAGCAACGATATTATTAATCTTTTGAAAGATCAAGCTAATAAGCAAGGTTATGCGTACAGAGTCATGCATTCAGGTGCTGGTCAAGATACGCAAATTTTTGCTCCGTTTGTAAAATCCGGAATGATTTTCGTTCCTTCAAAAGATGGTATTAGTCACGCTCCAGAAGAGTACACAGATCCACAAGACGCTGTTCACGGAGTAAAGCTTTTACGAGATGCTCTGCATAGTTTGGCTTATGAGGACTAACGAAAACCAACTAAAAGATAACGGAAACCAAACGAAAACCAAACGAAAACCAAAAAGAAATAGAAATTTAGGAAGGACGTAAAAGGCATATACGATGCAAACTTCACTGCTTAATTAATCGCAGCGAAGAAAAGTGAATATCGAATGAGAGTACAACGCTTATTCACGAATAAGAGGCTGATACGAAGGGGCGCACCACCACGGGTACGATATCCTTTCGTATCTTTTTTATTTTTGAGCAAAGTTGCGATTATTACTTTCAAAAAACTCAAAACACAAAACACAAAAAAGAATCAAATTTACAAACAAGAAAAGTAAGGAGGTGCGCATGCAAATTAGTAAACTGCTACAAGACGAGCCAGTAGCTAGTAAAAACTTGGAATGTTACCGCGAGCGCGGCTACACTAACGAAGATTTACTGCCAAAGCCGCAAGAAAAACGCACAATGAGCGCTCTTAATTTTTGCACTTTGTGGATGCAGTCTGTACACAATATTCCTAATTATGCTGCAGTTGGCGCGTTCCTTTTGATGGGATACTCTCCAATTTACGTAATGATTGGTATCATGCTTGGCGCAATTCTTACAGCAATTGTCATGGTTGCTAACGGTGTTGTAGGATCCAAATACGGCATACCGTTTTCTATGCATTTGCGCGCAACATACGGAAAAGCAGGCGCTCAACTACCAGGATTCCTTAGGGGAGTAGTTGCTGCAATATGCTGGTATGGCATTCAAACATATATAGGCGCGAAAGCTTTAGAGATTCTAGTTGGCAAAATTTGCCCTGAGTTTCTTACGCTTGGAAGCAAAATACCATTTGTAGGTTCGCACATACCTATTATTATCTCCTTCGCAATATTTTGGTTGCTTAATTTGGCGATTGGCTTAGGTGGAGGAAAGACTCTTAATAAGCTAACTGTAGTATTAAGCCCACTTATTTACGTTGTTTTTGGTTGCATGAGCGTATGGGCTATTAGCTGTGCTGGTGGATTATCTGCAATCATGCAATATCATGCTACTGTTCAAGCGCCAACTAATTGCGGTCTTGGGCTTTTCATGATGATGGTTGTAAATTCTGTACTGGGCGTTTGGGCTGCTCCTGCCGTTTCTATTGCTGATTTTACGCAAAATGCAAAGTCAACTATGGCTCAACTAAAAGGTCAAATTGCTAGCTTCTTGCTAAGTTACGCGCTTTTTGCCTTTACAAGCGTAGTTATTTTAGTGGGCGGATCGCTTTTTTACCATGAAACCATTACAGATGTTCTTGTTATCATAAACAAGTGGGATAGTCTTCCTGCAATTGCAATAGCTACTGGGTTGCTTCTACTTACTACAGTTTGTACAAATGCTACTGGCAATATTGTTCCTGCAGCATACCAGCTAACTGCTTTAGCTCCGCGATTTGTAAATTATAAGCGTGGCGTAGTTATTGCAGCTCTTGTAAGCACTGTGTTAATGCCATGGAAGTTTATGGCTAATATTACAGGCTTCTTGAATCTTATTGGCATGCTTTTAGGCCCTATTGCAGGTGTTCTACTTGCCGACTATTACGTAGTAAAGCGCACGCATATTGATCTTGATCAAATTTATTACGATACAAATAGCTCGTCAAAATCTGCTTATTCTGGAACTAACTGGATATCTTATACTTCTACGATACTTGGGCTTTTATTTGCTCTTTCCGGGCAGATAATTCCTCTACTTTCACCACTTACTCAAATCTCATGGATTGTGGGATGCGCTGTAGGCTTCGTGTGTCAAATATTACTATCAAAAGTTTTTCAGCCAACAATGGCTAAAGAAAGGAAATAATATGAACTACAATGTAGTAATCACAAACGGTTTGGTTGTATTCGATAATGAAGCCACCAAAGCCGATATAGCAATTAAAGACGGCAAGTTTGCCGCTTTTGGAAGCAACTTTACAGCCGATAAAACTATTGATGCAACTGATTTAATAGTTGTTCCTGGAAAAGTTGATTCTCACGTTCATATTAACGCTCCAGGCGGCGGCGTTCGCGACGATTGGGAAGGTTTTGTAACAGCAACTTCTGCCGGCGCAAAAGGCGGTATTACTACAATGCTGCAAATGCCTTGCAATCAGATTCCTGCTACTACTGATGGAAAGTCATTTGAAGCAGTGCTTAAAGAAGCCGACGGAAAGCTCAAGGTTGATGTTGGTCAAACTGGTGGCTTGGAACCACAAAACCTCAATGGCGGAATATGCGAGCAAGATAAGCAGGGTGTCGTTAATTACAAAGCATTCCTTGGAACTACAGGCGACAAGGATTTGCAAGTTGATTTATACAATTGCGACGATTACTCCTTGTACACAGGTATGCAGCAGATTGCAAAAACCGGCAAAATTTTGATTATGCATTGCGAAAACGCTCCTATTACAGACCAGCTTGGAAAGAAAGCTCATCAAATGGGAGCTAGAAAGCTTTCTGAGTTCGTAGCAACCAGACCTGTTTTCACTGAAGTTGAAGCTATTGAGCGCGCTTGCCTTTTTGCTAAAGAAACTGGATGCAGAATTCATATTGTTCATGTTTCTTCACCAGAAGGTGCTCAAGCTGTTGCTGACGCTCGTAAGAATGGCGTTGACGTAAGCTGCGAAACTTGCAACCATTACCTGTATTTCGACACTTCTGAGCTTGACGAGATTGGAAATATCGCTAAGTGCACTCCGCCAATTCGTGACAAGGAAAACCAGAATGGCTTGTGGGAAAAGGTTTTTGACGGTTCTATTAACTTCATTGTTTCCGACCATTCGCCAGCTCCTTTGAGTTTGAAGCAAACTGATGATGCTTTCACAGCTTGGGGTGGTATTGGTAGCGTTCAAAACGATGTTGACGTGTTCTTTGATGAAGCTGTGCAAAAGCGCGGAATGTCATTAACTCAATTTGTGGCATTGAATTCTAGCAATTCTGCAAAACGCTTCGATCTGAAAGGAAAAGGAAGCATACGTTTGGGTTACGACGCAGATCTTGCATTCATTAAGCCAAACGCTCCTTATGTTCTTAAAGCTGAAGACCTTGAGTATCGAAACAAGTTCAGCCCATACGTTGGTCGCACTATTGGCTGCCAGGTGGTAAGAACTTTGCTTCGCGGCGAAGAAATTTACAGCCAAGAAAATGGCGTTTGCAAAGGCTTCAAGGGCAAGTTTATTCTTCATCCAGCTAAGGATTAGGTAGAATCTTTAAACGTAATATTTAAAACTTAAAGCATATTCTACAGAAAGGAGGTAAGTGTGCTGAAACTTAATCACGATACTGTGGATTATGTTGAGAACGAGAATTTACTTGAACTACTTAAGCGCGAAGGCTACGACAGTACTTTTGTTGCAATAGAAGTTGATGGTGAATTAGTAAAACGCAAAGATTTTGAAACTTTCATAGTTAAAGATAACGCAAAAATTGAAGTATTTAGCATTATGGGAGGAGGATGAATGGAAAGTGACGATATTCGCGCAAAAGTTCTTAAACGTCAGCTAAAGGAAGATAATGATTTGTTTGCTCAACAATCAGTTTCAATACTTGGCTGCGGCGGTTTGGGATCAAATATTGCGTTAATGCTTGCGCGAGCCGGCGTAAAAAAGTTGTACATTTACGATTTTGACAGTATCGAGTATTCGAATTTAAACCGTCAAAATTATACGATTAACGAAATTGGACAACACAAAGTATCTGCTACTAAAGCGCGGCTTAATGAAACTTTGCCGTACGTTGAAGTAGAAGCTTTCGTGCAAAAAGTTACGCCGGAATCGTTAGATGAGATTGCTGAGCGCTCCGACTTGTTTATTGAAGCATTCGACAATCGCGAATCGAAAGCAATGGTTCTTGACTATTTCATGAATCATCCTAACAAATATGTTATTACCGCTTCTGGCTTATCTGGACTAGGAGATATTAAGAACGTAAAAATTAAGCATCTTTCAAACGTGTGCTTAGTAGGTGATTTTAAGTCTTCTCCTGAAGAAGGCTTGTATTTGCCTTATGTTTCGATTATCGCAAGTTTAGAAGCGTTAGAAGCGTTGAAATGGATAAAAAATGGAGGAAATTATGGAGAATGAAGATTATTTAGAATTAGGTGGTAAGAAGTTTACTTCTCGATACATTTTGGGTTCTGGAAAGTATTCTGAGGAGCTTATTGATGCCGCAGTAAATAGTGCTAAAGCTGAAATGATTACTGTAGCAATTCGCTATAGCGAGAAAGCTGCAGGAATTTTAAAGCATATTCCAGAAGGCGTTACCATTTTGCCTAATACTAGCGGATGCGTAACTGTAGAGGAAGCAGTTAACACTGCACATATTGCTCGCGAAATGGGTTGCGGAAACTTCATCAAGCTTGAGATTATTCCTGATCGCAAGTATTTGTTGCCAAACAATGAAGCTACTTTGCAAGCAACAAAGATTTTGGCTGACGAAGGTTTTACTGTTCTTCCTTACATGTATCCAGATTTGTACTTTGCTAAGGCAATGCGCGACGCTGGAGCTGCCGCAATTATGCCTCTCGGCTCTTTGATTGGCTCTAACAAGGGTCTTGAAACTAAGAAGTTTATTCAGCTTATTATCGACGAAATCGATCTTCCTGTTATTGTCGATGCCGGCATTGGCGTTCCAAGCCAGGCTGCTGAAGCAATGGAAATGGGTGCTGCAGCTGTAATGGCAAATACTGGAGTTGCTACTGCAAACGATATTGTGCTTATGGCTAAAGCATTCAAGCTTGGTATTGAAGCAGGCCGCGCAGCTTATCTTGCAGGCCCTGGTCGAGTGCTTGAAAAGGGTGCAACACCATCTTCTCCAAAGCGCGATGACGAAAGCAAGTAAGCAAACAAATAAAATAAGTTTTCAACTTAAAACACTAAAAATCTGAAACAAGTAAGCCTTACAAGTGCAGCAAATACTTGTAAGGCTTGCGACATACCTAATTTGCACTTTTTATGAAAATGATATAAGGTATTCATTTGTTTGCGGACATAGCTTAGTTGGTAAAGCGCAACCTTGCCAAGGTTGAGACCGCGGGTTCGAGTCCCGTTGTCCGCTCCATTTTTTCTCAATATTCGAAGTCGTCGTATTCTCTTATTAGCAATCTATTGATGAAATAATTTCGATAAATAATGTCGCGCATTTTATAACATGCATAATTTCTTATATACTAAAATAATGTGATTAAACGCCACATTATGTGCGCTAAAAATATAAAACAAAAACTCACATGCCACAAAGCAAAGTGAAAGAATGGGGATTATGACTAACAACATGCAAACTACTGAAAATTCAGAATCTCAGGAAGATAGTATGTTGCAACTACAAGAATCTCTTAACTCGTTGTGGGCAGAAGGCAATCCAATAGATATTTCGTCGCGCGCTAAAAAGTACGTTATTAAAGATTTTCCACAAACAAATATCAACAATCAATTAGGCTGGGTTCAACTTAACAAGAAAAAAGAATACACATCAATTGGATTATTTAAAGAAGACGGAAAAAAATTCCTTCAACTAGCAGTAGCAGATTCAGAAGGGCGAATATTTCTCGGCAGCAAACTTAGCTACGAAGATATTCAAGACATGAGACCGCAACTTTCATTTGTAGAAAAAAATAATTCTTCACTGAAAGATTTACACCGTTTTTATGGAAAACAATATAAAAAAACAAAAATTACTCTAAAATGTGCATTTTTGGAAGCGTTTGACGAAACATACACCAAACATACAGACTATGACATGGATAATATCGTAGAATCCTATTTAAATGGCGACGCAACCGTAGAAGATTTTCTCGCTTCTTTAGAAAGCAGTAAGTCTAAAAGCGCATTAAAACCAGAACAACGCTCTAAAACTTTTGCCGGAAAAATAAACCACTTTTCTAAAACTTTTTCAAAAATTAGAAAAGAAAACGTATTTTGCGTATCAAACGGAGACTTAGTTTTACAACTTTCAGAAGATAACGGTTTAATTAAAATCGGATCATGGATCTCACACGGGTTCGGAACTAAAAAAACTTATACTCTCGAAGAGTTACGAACTAAACTTCCAGAAAACTTACGATGCAATCTTACATACAGAAATGCAATAACAATAGCATTCTTTGCAGCATTATTCATTCCAGACATGCACAAGTCTTTAACTGGATTTGGTTACAGCAATGTACTTCGCAGACTAGAACACGAAGCACCTTTAGGAGCAATACGAAGAAGTGTAGAAGACATAAAAATAGCGAAAAAAGAAAATTTAAGAGTTTCAGGTTTAGAAGAATATTTCGAAAAATTAATGCGCTCAACTGGAGCTTTAGAAACAGAACGCAGCCTGGAAGCAGTGCATGGTGCAGAACGCCTACACATGCAAAAATCTCAGCAAACAGAAGCAAACTACTTACTTTGGGATGATGCTTTGGAACCAAATGCTGCACTCAAAGTACTTAAAATAGAAGGTGCTATTAACCGTTTATATTCAATTTATGATTGTCTGCAAATTAACTCCATCGTGGGAGGAAAAACTTGCGAAAATACTATAAAAGAAGAGCAGGCATCACAAATCGACATGGCAATGATTAAAGATGTTGCTTTTGCAGCAAGCGGTTCAATAGGTATGCAATTTTTTGGCAATCCTCTGATGGACGACAAAATAAGACCTATTTTGCACATGTGGAGAAGAGCAAAGCAGGTAAAAAATAACGATAAGTATTTCAATAAGATAGATAACGACAGTGAATGGTCCTATAGACAGCGTCTTTCTAATCTTATTAGAAGCGTATACTTGCCGTTCCGTTTTGACGCGGAATTTAGATCTAATTTAGAAGATGGTAACGTGGCAATAAACCTTACTACAGCTGGAGCTGCACTTATGCCATCTGTAGCTTACGTTAATGAGGATAAATCTTGGAAAAATCTGAACGACGACGATAAAGAAAAACTAGCTACAAACTACAATCTTCAAGTTGGAATGATAATGTCTACTCTAGCTTTTGGAGCAAGCGGTAAAGTAAAAAATGTTTCTATACGCTTAGATTCAATAGGCTTAGAAGAGATGGTTACAGCACAAAACAATGCTATGAACAATCTTGTAAATCGTACTCTTAATGCGCTTAACGTTATGAATAGTGACGCTGCAAATAATGATTCATCCAAGCCAAAAGGAGATCCAAAAGACGGTGACATTCATGGAGACCCGTCTAAATTGCAAGAAATGCAGCAGACTAATATTAGTAACGCAAACAAGACAAACAATAATGTCATATCAATGCATGCGAGCGCAAGCAGCCAAGAATTAAACTCAGAAACAGGCACAAACGCAGATTCTAACGAAAATCAACTGTCCGAAAACAGCATGGATAAGTCTAAAGAAGAAAATTCATTTGCAGCTTTTACTACAGCACCATCCATACGAGCTCTAACTACAGTTACGTTTAGCAGAGACAGATTTATAAAACTTATTCACCAAAACGGATTAAATAATCCTATAAAAACATACGAAAAATTTAATGCCAAATTAAACATTGATTCTCATGGAAAATTAAATACCATCGAACCAGATTTTGATGTTCACAGTAGCCGCTTTTCTCCTCATGGATCACAAGAAGAACCTGAATTTTCTGACAAAATTTTTACAGCAGATCAGGAAAGCATACTGGGAACACAATACGCACAAGGGCTTTCTATACAACGTGAAGATCTTCTGCAACAAGCTGTTGCCGACTTCCATCATATTGCTTCAGAACTTATGCCAACAACTGCACAAAAAGCTCACGAAGCTATGAGTATTATTGAAAGCATTGACGATCCTGAACTTAACGCTCAAGCAGATTCAATAACGCGAGCGCTAATTGACGAAACAGATTTACCTAATCTTTCATTTACTACAGCAAAACGTATAAGAGATATTCGTACAAAAGCTCACGAACAGTTTATGAATGGGGACCTTAGCGAGGCTTTAAAAGAGTACGAAAATTCTGTAGCACAATTCGATACTATGTTTACTAGCAGCGAAGCTGTACCAAGATACTTTAATTCCTACGCTGAGAGAGTAATTTATAATCATCTATTTGCAACTAAAGAAGAACGAACAAGACTTATTCCTGACGGTCTTTTCTACGCGCATATGGAACTTGCTGATTTACTTTCGCAATTAAACCAACATGACGAAGCTTTACGCCATTTAAATATTATGGTTTCGTACGCTCCTACTTACGCTCTTTCTCATTTAAGATTAGCTGATATACTTGCGCAAAAAGAGGATTGGTCATCTGTTATTGCAGCTTGCATTAACGCTTTGAATGTGTCTCTCGATAGGGATGATGCTGCTTTTGCTTACTATAAGCTCGCTTATGCGGAATGGATGCAGAATAATTTCCTCATTGCTGCATCTTCATATAGAATGGCACAATACTTAGCTCCAGGAAAGATTGAGCCGCTAGAAATGGAACTTGATGAGCTTCTTTCTAGAATGAGATCGCAGTGCAAGCTAATACCGAGCAATATACATGAAGCACAGATGGCTCTTCTTTCTGAAGACGTACCAGCTTGGCCTGATATTGAAGCAGAAGAGATTATTGATAAAGCAGCAAAATTAACTGTGAACGATGGAATGTTTGTAATTGCAAGAACTTTATGTGTTGCAAATATTCGAATGACTTCTAACGAAGATCTAAGTAGCACAGTACAAACACAGTTCTTAAGATCTTTAAACGCTTAAGAAATAGAGCAAGCAGTTTTAAAATTTATTAGCTTAATACTCAATACATCATTGAATAGTTTTTACTGTGCTTATACAGTCTTATTAGATACTGTTTATAGGCATTAGTAAAACGTAGCTGAAGGGAATATTCATGAGTGAAAATAGTATTCGCGAAGAGTCAACAGAGAGCGAACAGTTATCGCTTTTTTACGATTTTGACGAGCAAACTATATCTCATGAAGCGCCAAAAAACGAAACTAATAGCATAAGTACAGTTAAAACAGGGACTGTTACTCAGGCTGATAGCAAAACTGATAACAAAACTGACATGCATGAAGCGAATGAGTGGAACTCTACAATAGACACCGAAAAGTGGATTGCAAACTTGAAACCAACAGACACTGATGCGTTGACTCTTGGAAATTTGCAGCCAGCGACACTTACTATAGAGCAAGCTGCGAAGCTTTGGGCGAAATTGGCAGCTTGGGCACAATCTGATCAAATTGCTTATTATGTAGAAGATTCTCCAACTAGTTCAGACGCAGCATACGATGCAAGAATGCGAGCGCTAAGCTCTTTAGAAGCTGCCTTCCCAACTTTAGATACTCCTCAATCTCCAACACATCGCGTAGGTGGAACTTTTTCTAATGATTTTACTTCTGTAAAGCATCCGTCTCGAATGATGAGTTTGGATGACGTATTTTCAATTGAAGAATTACATGATTGGTATAACAGCGTAATTCGCGATTTACAATGGGATGAATCTCAACCTCTTCCTATGACTTGCGAAGTAAAAATTGATGGTCTTGCTTTAAATCTTATTTATCGCAACGGTACTCTTGAACAAGGTCTTACTAGAGGCGATGGCGTAACTGGCGAGGATATTACATTAAACGTAAGAACGATTGAAGCAATACCAACACAGCTTCATTCTGACAATACTGACGATATTCCTGAGTTCGTGGAAATTCGTGGCGAAGTTTTTATGAAATGGGAAGACTTTAGAAAATTAAATGATGAACAAGAAAATGCTGGACGAGTTGCTTTTGCAAACCCTCGTAACGCTGCAGCTGGCTCTTTGCGCCAAAAAGATCCACGTATCACGGCCACGCGTCGATTAAGCTTTTTTGCACACGGACTAGGTGAGCTTCGTTGGAAAGAAAATACAAGCCATAACAATAGTGAAACAAAATTTAATCAGTCTGACGCATATAAGTTCTATCAACAGTGGGGAATACCTGTTTCTCCATACACGAGAAAAGTCACAAATTTTTCTGAAATAGAAGAAATGATTGACTATTACGGAGAGCATAGAGCAAATATTTTGCACGCTTTAGACGGCATAGTTGTAAAAGTTGATGACAGAGCATTACAGCATCAACTAGGAGCTACTTCTAGAGCTCCACGATGGGCTATTGCATACAAGTATCCTCCTGAAGAAGTTAATACTTATTTGAAGGATATTATTGTCCAGGTTGGAAGAACTGGAAGAGTAACTCCTGTAGCTGTTCTTGAACCTGTTACTGTAGCAGGATCGACAATTTCGCGTACAACTCTTCATAACGCTTACGAAGTTGAACATAAAGGTGTGCTAATTGGCGATACTGTCGTAGTTCGTAAAGCTGGGGATGTTATTCCGGAATTAGTCGGACCGGTACTTAAAGCTAGGGAAGGGCGAGAAAATGAACTTAGAAAGTTTGTTATGCCAGAATACTGCCCATCTTGTGGAACTAAGCTAGCTCCTGCAAAAGAGGGAGATAAAGATATTCGTTGCCCAAATGTAGAAAACTGTCCAGCTCAACTTACAGAACGAATAATTCACTTGGCTTCCAGACAAGCTTTTGATATTGAAAATTTGGGCGATAACGCTGCGCTAGCTCTCACAAATCCTGAGGATTGCAGGCCTACAACTGCAGAAGTTTACTGCCCAGATATGGATAAAATTATAATTCAGCGAGGCGCAACTCAACAACCATATATACCTTCACCAGATTTAACGCTACCTGAACCACAAACTCCAGTACTTAGAAATGAAGCTGGATTATTTAGTATTACTGCCGACGATTTACAAAATGTAATGGTTTGGAAAGAAATTCCTCTTGTTGAAGAGTGGAAAGAAGTTAGTAAAGACGGTAGCTTTAAAAAGCGTACACGCAAAATAGGCGGATCTGGTCTTTGGCATCAAGTTAGAGCATTTTGGACTCGCACAATCGAAGCAAAGTTATCTACAAATTACGAAGCAGCAGAAACTTCCGAAAAAACTACTTCACCAAACGAACAATGGGATCCTCAATATCCTAAATTCCAAGTTCCAATTGACGCTAAAGTAGTACTTTGGAAAAATAAGCGCATTACTAGAAATGCTAAAACTAGCGACAACGCTAAAGAAACAATAAATGTGCCATGGTATACAAGACCTTCTGAAACTACTCGTAGTATGCTTGAAGAAATAACTCAAAAAGGCAAAAATGCAGCACTGTGGCGAGTTTTGGTTGCTTTATCTATTCGTAGACTAGGTCCACCAACTGCACGTCTTATAGCGGCAAATTTTGGATCTTTAGACAATATTTCCAAAGCATCTATTGAAGAACTTACACAAATTGATGGAGTTGGTCCTGAAATTGCGCAAGCAGTATACAACTGGTTCCAGCAAGCTAAAGACCCTGCTAATTGGCAATTTGAAGTATTAAAATCATGGCAAGAAGCAGGTGTAGTAGGGAAAGTTGAAACATCATCTTTCGCTCAAACATTAGTAGGTAAAACAATAGTTGTTACAGGATCTTTGCAAGGATTTACACGAGACAGCGCAAAAGAGGCTATAGTCTCAAGAGGCGGCAAAGCATCAGGATCAGTAAGCAAGAACACATATTGCGTTATTCTAGGCGAAAATGCAGGATCCAAGGCAACTAAAGCGCAAGAACTTGGCATTCCTATGCTTAACGAACAACAGTTTAATACTCTTTTAAAAACTGGGAACTTAGAAGAAATACTACAAATTGCAAATAATACTGTGCCAAATCTCATTGCTGAGGAATCATAACGCATGAATACAAGTGAACTCGAAAAACAAGTTTACGATTTGCTGGGTAGCGTTATTGATCCAGAATTAGGTCGCTCTGTTACCGAATTAAATATGGTAACTGGAGTGCATGTGATAAAAAAAGCTGAAACTATTGATGCAACAAAGTTTGCTTATGATGTAGAAATAAATCTTGAACTTACTGTGCCAAATTGCCCTCTTGCAGAAGTGATTACAGGACGAGTTCAAGAAGTTATATCTAAATATCCTCAAGCAATACTCATACCGCACGTTAACGCTACTGCAATGAGTAAAACTAAATTAGAAAAGTTAGTTGCAGATTTAAAAGCTGAACGCAAAGAAAATCCATTTAATAAAGCTGGCACTCGCACGAGAATTTTTGCTATAGCTTCTGGAAAAGGCGGAGTGGGAAAATCTTCTATAACTGCTAATTTAGCTGCAACTTTTGCAGCATTAGGTTACGATACTGCAGCTATCGACGCCGATATTTACGGCTTTTCTTTACCGCGAATGTTTGGAGTTAATTCTCAACCAACAAATTTAAACGGAATGCTTATGCCTGTAGTTGCTTGGGGAGTAAAGCTTATTTCTATTGGAATGTTTGCTGGAACCGATCGTGCTATTTTGTGGAGAGGACCACGATTACAACGTTCTTTAGAACAGTTTCTTTCCGATGTTTGGTGGGGCAACCCCGATGTTTTACTTCTTGATTTAGCTCCAGGCACAGGAGATATGGCATTAGCTGTAGCACAATCCTTACCAAATGTAGAGCTTGTTGTAGTAACAACTCCACAGCCTAGTGCATCAGATGTGGCAGTTAGATCAGGTCTTATGGCTTTGCAAATTCCTGTAAAAGTTCGCGGAGTTGTTGAGAACATGAGCTGGTTTGAAAATAACGGCGAGCGCTTAGAATTGTTTGGTTCAGGAGGAGGAAAGAGAGTAAGCGAACAACTTTGTAACGCTCTTGACACTAATGTGCCTCTTTTAGCTCAACTTCCTTTAGATCCTGCGCTTAGAGAAACTGGTGAAGCAGGGCGACCTGCTGTTCTAACCGAAGATGGAAAATTGGCAGATTCTAATTTAGCTAATACTTTTATTCATTTAGCTAAATCTTTAATAAAAAACTCTTAAAAGCAAATAAATCTTAAAATACAGCCGAAAAATAAGTATGGGGTCGCTTGATTTTTAAGCAACCCCATACTTT
>NZ_LWSR01000045.1:0-20239 GCF_001660745.1 Gardnerella sp. 26-12 | reverse complement strand
CAATTAATAATCATAAATTAATGCGTTATAACGAGAGGACGTGCGCGATGGAATTGGATTTGGCGGGAATGCATCAGCTTGCGGCACAGCAGGGGATTAATGCCGAGGAGCTGGACGAGGCGCTCGCCGAGGCCTTGCGTCTTGCGTATATGAAAACCGCTCATCCTGCAAAGCATGTGCGAGTTGAATTGGACGAACGTGCAGGTTCGTTCACTGTGTGGGCTAGGGATGAAATTCCTGGTAAACCTACTGAAGATAACCCGTATCCAGCTCCAACGCTGGGAGAGGAGTATGACGATACTCCTCATGATTTTGGTCGTTTAGCTGCTGCAACGGCTCGTCAAGTTATTAGTCAAATTTTCCGTAAAGCTGAAGATGATCGCGTGTTTGGTGCGTTTTCTGGTCAAAAAGGAAAGCTTATTAACGGCATTATTCAACAAGACGCAAAAGATAACACTAATATCCACGTTGCTGTTGGAGACGTTGAAGCTATTTTGCCGCGTCGCGAGCAGGTTCCAGGTGAACGTTACCGCCATGGTGAGCGTATTCGCGTATATGTCGTAAATGTTGCTCGTGGTTTGCGTGGTCCGGAAATTGTTGTTTCACGTTCACATCCTGAATTAGTCCGTCGTCTTTTTGAGCGAGAAGTGCCGGAACTTGTTTCTGGAGCAGTTTCTATTATGTCGATTGCACGTGAAGCCGGAGCTCGCACAAAGATTGCTGTTAGAGCTAATACTGAAGGTGTGAATCCAAAGGGTGCTTTAATTGGTCCTGGCGGTTCACGCGTGCGTGCTGTAATGGAAAACTTGGGTCAAGAGAAAATTGATATTGTCGATTGGTCGTCTGATCCAGCAAAGTTTGTTGCTGCTGCTCTTTCGCCTGCTACTGCTACACAAGTGCAAGTAGTGAGTGAAAAGAATCAAACTGCAGTTGCTTTTATTCATGATGCTCAGCTTTCTCTTGCTATTGGTAAAGAAGGTCAGAACGCTCGTTTGGCTGCAAAGTTGACTGGTTGGAAGATTGGTATTGAGTCTGCGGAAGAGCATGCTAAGAAGGTTGCTGCAGCTCAAGCACAAAATGCTCAGCCTGCTTCAGCTGATTTGAATAATAACGCATCTGCTGCTGAATAGATTGTTAATTGAGAAGTGCTAAATATTTTTAGATTGATATTTCCGCAATGTTTAGCACTTCTTGATTGTTTATTTTGCTAGTGGTGTGCAAATAAAGTAGTCTCTCGCGTGGCATTTAGCGACACTCGAGTCAATCCAACGTTTCGAGTATGCTAAAAGCTGGAATCTGGGCGAAAGGCAATCGCCATCGTCCGGCGGGAGACGAGGTATAAGATCATGGTCGCACGATGATATATCGCACGATAATAAATAATAAGCTCGCAATAATGTAAAGTGGTCGCGTGTACTAGCGCTGCCACAGACAGAGGAGAACACTGAGTGGTTAAAAAGCGCGTGTATGAACTGGCCAAAGAATTTGGTGTAGACAGTAAAACCGTGTTGGAGCGTTTGAAGAGCATGGGCGAATTTGTTAAGTCTGCTTCTTCAACAGTTGAGGCTCCAGTAGTTCGTCGTTTGCAAACAGCGTTAGCATCTGACGGAAATAAGTCCGAAAAGGCATCTAGTGCAAGTAAGCCTGCTGCGCCAAAAGCTAAGTCTCAAGCTAAGCCGCAGGCTAAACCTCAAGCTAAAGATTCGTCACACAGTGATTCTGTAGCTGGCTCTTCTGCTAACCAGCCTGTGCACAACACAGCTTCTCATTTTGTTCCAAAGCCGGGTGCAAATCATACTCGTTCAAACAATCCTTCGCGTTCTAATGCTGCTGCCGGCGAAAATAGAAAAAATGATCGTCGCAATGATAATCGTGATAATCGCGGCGAATCGCGACAGCAAGCTCAAGGTCAATCTCACTCAGATCGTTCACAGATGCCTCCTCGCCCTCGTCCGCACCAGAATGCACAAGGTGCAGGCGCATCTGCTCCACGTCCTGGTAATAATCCGTTTAGCCGTAAGCAAGGTATGCGTGCTCCTACACCTGGAGATATTCCACGTCCTCATCCGATGTCTCGTCCTGGTGCTGAAAATGGCCGCGGTGGTCGTCCAGGTCAAGCTGGCTCTGGACCTCAGGGTTCGCGTGGTGAACGTGCAGAACGCGGTGGCCGCTCGCGTGGTGGCCGCTCTGGTCAAGGTGGCGCACGCTCATCGCAGTGGTTGGGTCAGCGTCGTGGTCAAGGTGGCGCAGGTGCTGGCTCTGGTGCATCTTCTCGCCCATCTGCAGAATCTCGTTTTGCATCTCAAGGAGCTAGCTTCCAGGCTGCTGCAGCAGGCGCACCTAATGGTGGTCCATCGCGTGGCGGCGGTCGCGGTCGTGCAGGAGCTGCAGGCGCATTCGGTCGTCAAGGTGGTAAATCTTCTAAGGCTCGTAAGAATCGTTTAGCGAAACGTCGTGAATACGAAGAGCTTAAAGCACCAGTGATTGGCGGCGTGCGTATTCCTTCTGGTAACGGCGCTACGATTCGCTTGCGTCAAGGCGCAACTCTTTCTGATTTGGCGGAAAAGATTGATGTAAATCCAGCAGCTTTGGTAACTGTGCTCTTCCACTTGGGAGAAATGGCAACATCTACACAATCTTTGGATGAATCAACATTCCAAATTTTGGGTGAAGAAATCGGCTGGAATATCAGCATTGTTTCTGCTGAAGAAGAAGATAAAGAGCTTTTGCAGCAGTTTGACATCGATTTGGACGAAGAAGAGCTGCAAGAAGATGACGATTTGCAATCTCGTCCGCCTGTTGTTACTGTTATGGGTCACGTCGATCACGGTAAAACTCGCTTGCTTGATACCATCCGTAAGTCGAATGTTATCGATCGCGAAGCAGGTGGCATTACTCAGCGTATCGGTGCTTATCAAGTAACTGTAAATCTTGAAGGAAAACCTCGTAAGATTACGTTCCTCGATACTCCAGGTCACGAAGCGTTTACTGCTATGCGTGCTCGCGGTGCTGAGCTTACAGACGTTGCAATTCTTGTTGTTGCAGCAGACGACGGCGTAATGCCTCAGACTGTTGAAGCTATTAACCACGCTCAAGCTGCTCATGTGCCAATTGTTGTGGCTGTGAACAAGATTGATGTTGAAGGTGCTAATCCTGAAAAGGTTCGCGGTCAGCTTACAGAATACGGTTTAGTTGCTGAAGAATACGGCGGCGACACCATGTTTGTGGATATTTCTGCAAAGCAGGGCACTAACGTCAATAAGCTTCTTGAAGCTGTGTTGTTGACTGCTGACGCTGAGCTTGATCCTAAGGCAAATCCAAATATGGATGCTCGCGGTGCAACTATCGAAGCTCGACTCGATAAGGGTCGTGGTGCTGTTGCTACTGTTCTTGTGCAGCAAGGTACTCTTCACATTGGTGATTCTATTGTTGCTGGCACTTCTTATGGCCGTGTGCGCGCTATGCTTGACGAGAACGGCAAGCATTTGCAGGATGCGGCTCCTTCCACTCCTGTTCAGGTGCTTGGTTTAACTTCTGTTCCAACCGCAGGCGACCTGTTCTTGGTTACTTCGGACGACCGTTCTGCTCGTCAAATTGCTGAAAAGCGTGCAGCTACAGAGCGTGCAGCTCAGCTTGCTAAGCGCCGCAAGGTTGTGTCTCTTGAAAGCCTTAAGGAACAGTTCGCTAAGTCTGAAGTTGACATGCTGAACATCGTTATTAAGGGCGATTCTTCTGGTTCTGTTGAAGCTTTGGAAGATTCCTTGATGAAGATTGAGGTCTCTGAGGAAGTTGGCATCCAGGTTATTCACCGCGGTGTTGGTGCAATTACTCAGAATGATGTGAACTTGGCAACTGTCGATAAGGCTGTGATTATTGGCTTCAACGTGCGTCCAAACCGTCAAGTTGCTGATTTGGCAGACCGTGAAGGCGTGGAAGTTAAGTACTACTCAGTTATTTACAAGGCAATCGAAGATATCGAAGCTGCTTTGAAGGGTATGCTTAAGCCAGAATTCGAAGAAGTTGTTACTTCGCATTCCGAAATTCGCGAAATCTTCCGTTCTTCCAAGTTCGGCAATATTGCTGGTGTTATGGTTCAAGATGGCGAAGTCAAGCGCGGTACGAAGTGCCGTATTTTGCGCGACGGCGTTGCTACAGTCAACGACCTGGAGATTTCCAGCTTGCGTAGGTTTAAGGATGACGTGCAATCCGTTAGCGAAGGTTACGAAGCTGGTATTAATCTCGGCAGCTTCAATGACATTGAGCTTGGCGATATAATCGAAACCTTTGAAATGAAGCAGATTGAGCGCAAGTAATTATGGCAGGAACGAATCCTAGAGCTGCACGTATTGCAGCATTAATTCAGCGCGTAATCGCTTCTAATATGGAATCGCATTTGCATGATAAGCGTTTGGCGAGTGTGACTATTACGGAAGTGCGCGTTACGAACGATTTGCAAATTGCAAAGGTTTACTGGACGCAACTTGGTCACGAAGGTAAAGAGCAGGGTGAGCGTCAGCGTGCAGCACAAGCTTTGCAGCAGGCTCACGGTCGACTGCGCTCTTTGGTCGGTGCAAAAGCTGGATTGCGTTTGACTCCCCAATTGCAATTTATTTATGACGAAGTGCCATCTGAAGCGCACGAAATTGAGGATATTCTTGTTGCAGCTCGTCATCGTGATGAAGAATTAGCTAAATTGCGTGAAAATGCTAAGTATGCTGGCGATGTCGATCCGTATAAGAAGCCACGCGAAGTTGAAGAATCTGACGATGACTTTGACGATGATAATTTCGACGACGACGATTTTGACGACGACGATGACTTTGAAAGCGACGACTTTGAAGGCACGTCTGAATCGTCTGACAACAATTAAATCTCAAAGCAAACTCAATGTGAATCGTATAGTAGCTAGATTTAACTTATGTGCATACCAGATTCAGGATTACTGCTTGTAGATAAGCCTCAGGGCGTTACAAGTCACGATATTGTTGCATGCGCTCGTCATTTGTTGCATACAAAGCGAGTTGGGCACGCAGGAACGCTTGATCCTATGGCAACAGGATTGCTAATCATAGGTTTTGGCAATGCAACGCGACTTTTAAATTATATGTTGGGGCACAATAAAACCTATGAAGCAGTAATCCGCTTAGGAGAAGCAACTACTACTGATGACGCAGAAGGTGAGATTCTTCCGGATAATGCATTAAATATAGGTCCGGGGGTTCATGTCGATAATGACGACACGTCTTTTGAAAAGTCACTGTCTTTTGAGCGAATTAAGCAAGTTGTTAGCGAAAATTTAGTAGGCAAAATTATGCAAGCTCCTACTGCTTTTTCTGCTATTAAAATTAATGGTCAACGAGCTTATGATTTAGCGCGCGAAGGAAAATCAGTAGAGATTGCTCCTCGAGAGATATTTGTTAGTGATTTTTCAGTAAGTAATCCTCGAATTACTAGGGGAGTGAGTGGGAAACTCGTATGCGATATATCCGCAAAAGTTTCTTGCAGTAGTGGAACATATATTCGCGCTTTAGCTCGCGATTTAGGTCGCTTACTGGGAGTTGGTGGACATCTTACTCAGCTTCGTCGCACGAGCGTTGGTGATTTTTCAGTTACTGATTCGCGTGTTCTTAAACTCCGCGCTCAAATGCGAGAATTTACTGATCGCAATGGAGTATTGCAGCATCGCTCAAAAGCAGTTCCTGGTGACGATTTTGACGCAAATAATATGCTTCCTAAAATTTGCTTAAATATGATGGATGCAGCTTCGCATTCGCTTCCAACTTTAAGCATTGATGAAAATCAAGCTAAAGACTTGCGTTTTGGACGCTGGATTGAGCTTAAATCTGGCATAAATTACGAAAATTATCCTGCAATAGCGTACGTTCCAAACGCAAATACTGCGGAATGTGACGTTGTTGCAGTAGTTGAATTGACAAAAAATATAAAAAGTAATCAAATCAAACCAATTGTGGTATTTCCGGCAAGCGAGAAGACTGGTAAACTAGATAAGTATTTAAAATAACGAATTGCGTAATTTGCGTAGTTTGCTTGAGTAATGCTTGAACGCGGATAGTAAGGATATCATGAAGGTCATCGACATTCGACCAGATGCCAACGGCATGATTAATTGGCCAACGTTAAGTGCGGAGCGTAAAGCGGTTGTTACCATTGGCGTATTCGACGGTATGCACAAAGGTCATCGCGAGGTTATTCGTCGTACTGTGGATCTTGCGCATCGTCATGGAGCGTTTTCAGTGGTGATCATGTTTGACCCGCGTCCAAGCGTAGTACATGCTAATCCTGATTTATACGATGATTTTGGCGACGTTAATTCTAAACTTCCGGACGATCCGGATGCTCTTACAAGCGTGCGTCAACGTTTGCGTGTGATGTCGCAGTTGGATGTTGATCATGTTGTGATTGTGCGCTACAGTCTTGCTTTTGCTGCAAAATCATACCGTTTCTTCTTAGGTCAGCTCGTTGGAAAGCTTGGTATGCGAGCATTAGTTCTTGGCTCTGATGCTGCACTTGGTGCTCGTCGTGCTGGTGATATCAAAGCAATTCGCGAGTTGTCTCAGGCAACTGGAGTTTTTGAGCTTATTGAAGTAGAGGATTTGGGTCCAGACGACGTTCGCGTGCCTGATCCTATTGTTCGTGAGGTTCCACAGGAGCCTGGAGACCCTAAAGATCCTTCTGATGGCATGAATAAAGCTGAATATCGTGCTTGGAGCAAGAGCATGCCAAATAAGAAAGTGCGTGCTTGGAGTTCTACAAATGTGCGCTGGATGTTGGCTACTGGTCGAGTCAAAGAAGCGCGTGAAATTTTGGATCAGCCGCATCGCGTTGAAGGAACAGTAGTTCATGGAGACGAGCGTGGGCGCGAGATTGGATTCCCAACAGTAAATCTTGGCGAAAAAATTGAAGGCTATGTGCCAGTTGATGGCGTGTATGCAGGATGGGTTGTTGATTTAGATGCTGACAATAAGAACGATGTCAGACCATCGAAAAATGCTGTTCCAGATGTGAGTGTTTTGCGTCGTGACGAGCTTCATTTAGGCGTTCATTCTCCGTGGCGTTGGCCTGCTGCGATTTCTATTGGAACTAAGCCAACATTCAATAAAGATGGCGAAGAAGATGCAGAGCGCACTGTTGAAGCTTACGGATTGTTCGACGATTGGAAAGACTTGTACGGGCATCGTGTTTGCATCGAGTTTGCTAGTTTCTTGCGCCCGCAGCAGACTTTTGATTCGGTTGATGAGCTAAAAAATATGCTTAAATCCAATGTTGAAGAGGTGCGTGCAATTACTGACGCTGAGGCTGAATACTAAGTTTGAGAGCGTTTGTTCAGTTTTGATTAAGCAAGGTGAAACATACAATCGTGCACTTGGTGCTATTACCGGTCTTGCTATAGGCGATGCGCTTGGAATGCCAACTCAAAGCATGAGTGCTCAAAGCATACGCCGTTTTTATGGCGGTCCAATTACAAGGTTAATGGATGCTGTAAGTCAGCAGCCAATCGCGCCAAATATGAAAGCAGGTTCCGTAACTGATGATACGGAGCAAGCTTTTTTACTTGCTGAACGCATAATCGCAGATAATGGCAATATTGACAACAACAAGTATGCGCAAAATCTTTTAGATTGGGAAGATGCAATGCGCGAAAAAGGTTCCTTGGATTTGCTAGGACCGTCAACTAAGTCAGCTTTAAAAGCGCTTGTAAATGGAGTAAGTCCTGAAGAAACAGGCAAACTTGGCACAACTAATGGTGGTGCAATGCGTGCGACGCCAATTGGCATTGCTTTCAAACCAGGTGAATCTCTCACTAATGCAGCCAGAAAATCATGCTTAATTACTCACAATACGACTCAAGGAATTGAATCTACAACTCTTATTGCTGCGGCAGTAAGTTTAGGTATTGAAGGTTGTGAGAATCCGCTTAAAGAAGCAATAAAATTCGTAAAATCGCTTCCAAAGTATGGCAATTGGAGCGCAAAAGCAAGCGTTATAAGTAGGGTCGAATTTTTCACTAAAAAAGCTGAGGAGTTGAGTTGCTTATCTGTAAGTGACGATGATTTTGCTGAAATGTTGCAAAATGATTGTGGTACAAGTGTTGAAGCTAATGAATCCGTAGCTGCAGCTTTCGCAATTGCAACTCGCTTTGCGAATGAACCAACCAAAGCTGCGTGTTTTGCAGCATCGATTGGCGGAGATACTGATACGATTGCTGCAATGTGCTCTGCGATGTTGGGCTCACAGTATGGGTTGCAAGTATTCGATGAAAAAATACGAGAACGTGTTTTAGAGAATTTGCGAGTCGATCACTGCTACGACGTAGAAAATACAGTGTATGATTTGTGTCTAATTAGAGAAAATTCTGCGCAATAGCTTTCAGAGGCGATTACAATGGGTGGATCAAACCTAAACTTGAGCAATAAAGCAAGTTTGATTGCGCCTAGAGTAATCTCACTCGGTCAAATTATTGTAGATGTAACTATGAAAGTTAGCTCTGTTCCTAAGCCTGGTGAAGACATATTTGCAAACTCGTATAGTATGAGCGCTGGGGCGAGTTACAACATGCTGTTTGCTGCAAGTCAAATGGGAGCTAAAGCGCAATGGGCTGGTGTTTTGGGTGAAGGATATTTTGCAAATATTATTTCTAAAGCTTTAAACGAAGCACGTATTTCGCATATTGGCACAAAAAATTCCATGCTTGATTCTGGATTTTGCGTAGCTTTTACGGACGCAAGTGCGGAGCGAACTTTTGTATCTACTAAAGGTGCGGAAACTAGTGGTGATGAGCACGCTTTTGACTTAGTAAACCCAAATCCGCAAGATGTTGTGTACATTAGTGGATACACGTTTGTGAGTCCTATAAAACGTGCGCTTTTGCGGTTTATGCTAAGAACAAGCGGTTTGTGCGGTTTAAGTAGTAGTGCTTTAGAGAGTTCTTTTGATCAACACAAGCGTCGGTTTACAGCGATTTTTGATGCGTCGCCAATGATTGCAAATATTTCAGATGAAGATTTAAAAGCCTTGATTGACTACGTGCCAATTTGGTTGTGTAATGCTAGAGAAGCTGAGATTTTAGCAAAAAGGCTTAACGCTTGGAATGATGCTAAATGCAACGAATGTGCTAGTGACGGTGTTAGCGAAGTAGCTAGCGAAGGTGCTAGTGAAGATGCTATTTGCGCAACTAATAATCAACTTACAAAATACAAAATCGAGCGTTTACAGCGTGTGTTAAAAGCTCCGCTCATCGTTCATGCAGGATCTTGCGGAGCTTGGGTGTGTGATTTAGGCAAAGAAGCCGAGCATATTAAAGGTTTTCAAGTAAAAGCAGTAGATACAAATGGAGCTGGAGATGCGCATACTGGCGTACTTGCGGCTTGCATAGGCTACAAAATGACGCTTAAGCAGGCTGTTTTATGCGCGAATGCTGCAGCTGCTATTGCTGTTACCAAATACGGGCCTGCAACGTGCCCTACGAAAAAGGAGATAGAAGATTTTATTAAAACAAATGTTTATTAACACCAACATTTGTTAACTTTTCTTACGTTGTGCAAAGACAAGCAAATCAACCTAAAAAAGAAACTAGGTGAAACAATGAGTAAAGTTAAAGTAGATGAAGCTAAAGCTCAACAAACCCAAAGTTCCTTAAGTATTGAGGAACAAGGCATAGATACAATCAGTGAAAGCGAGCGTAAAGGAACGCCGGCAAGCTTATTCTGGCCGTGGTTTGCAGCAAATATTTCAGTATTTGCCATGTCGTACGGAGCGTGGGCATTAGGTTTTGCAATATCCTTCTGGCAAGCAACATTAATGACAATAATCGGCGTAATCGTATCATTCTTGCTGGTTGGGGTAATCTCAATAGCCGGCAAACGCGGAAACGCTCCAACAATGGTATTGACTCGCGCAACGTTCGGCGTACGTGGAGCAAACATTCCAGCAGCATTAAGTTGGATTGCAACGCTCGGATGGGAGATTTCTCTAGCAATAACTGCCGTTCTTGCAATGGCAACAGCCGCAGAAAAGATCGGCTGGGGTAGTGGTACGAGTGTTAAAATCGTGAGCACAATCATCGTAGTTGGATTAATTGTAATTGTTGGAATTTACGGCTACGACTTAATTATGAAGTGCCAGCAAGTTATAACAATTGTAACGGGAATAATCACTCTTGGATTCTTCGTACTAGGTTGGGGACACATAAACTTTGCTGCGATTGGTCAAATTCCAAACGGATCTCTTCCTGCAATGCTCGGTTGCTGCTTCTTCGTTATGACTGGCTTCGGCATAGGCTGGGTTAATGTTGCGGCTGATTACTCTAGATACTTGCCTAGAAAATCTTCAAATAGCGGAATCGTTTTTTGGACTACTTTTGGAGCGTCAATTGCAAACGTGTTCCTAATTTTCTACGGTCTTCTACTCGCAGCTTCTAATATGAAATTAGCTCAAAACGTTGGAAACGACCCGATTGGAGCAATTGCTGCAATCTTGCCAGCGTGGTATTTGATTCCGTACACGATTGTAGCGGTTCTAGGACTTATGTCTGGAGCAATTATGGACAATTATTCAAACGGTCTTGCGTTGCTATCTTTTGGAATACGTATTCCTCGAACTGTTGCAGCAATTATTACTGCAATTCTAACTACTCTTGGCGTTGTTTATGTCACGTTCTTCTCCGACACATTTATTGGACCATTCCAAGGCTTCTTAACGACTTTGGGAGTGCCGATGGCTGTTTGGGCTGGAATGTTTACTACGGATGTGCTTGTTCGCAAAAAAGATTATTGCACTGAGGACTTGTATAAGCCGGAAGGTCGCTACGGTGCTTGGAATGTTAAAGCTTTTGCAATTCTTTGCGTTGGAACGATTGTTGGATGGGGTTTGGTCGTAAACTCTGCAGCGAAATGGCTTACATGGCAAGGTTATTTGCTTTGGTTTGTTGGCGGAAAATCAAGTAGCTGGGCTGGTGCAAACTTGGGCGTAATAGTTGCGCTACTAATCGGCTTAATTGGCTCTTTAATTTTCCAGCGTAAAGATATTGCTAAGCAAGAAGCGGATTTGCCAACAAGCGAAGTAGGTTTGCAGACAAGCGAAATTGCAGAATAAAAATAAAAATGAAAAAGGATATTCGTATGAAAGGATATTCAAATGATTAAAGAAGACGAATGGTTAGTGGTAATCGACAGACAGCGCGTTTTTTGCGAAAGTGAGTGGTCGACTTGGGCGTGCGCAGATCACACTTACGATTCAACAACCGAAGCTTTTACAAAACTTGCAAAAGCCTATGGTAATCGAGTAATTTACACGCGCTATGTAGCACCGCTTAAGCCAGAAAACGCTTGGGTTGACTATTTTAAAGATTGGCCACAATTCCTCGTAAAACCTGACGACCCAATGTATGACTTCACTCCAGAAACAGCAGAACTTGCGGAAGGTCACACTGTAGTTACTTGCGAAACTTTTGGAAAGTGGGGTACGAAGCTTAAAGCTGCATTAGGCGAATGTCACAAAATAACAATTTGCGGAGTCGCAACAGATTGTTGCGTACTAACAACCGCTTTAGCTGCAGCAGATAATGGCGTTGCTGTGCGTATCGCAGAAGATGCTTGTGCAGGAAGCACGCCAGAAAATCATAAGCTAGCTCTTAAAACTATGGAGCTTTTTACGCCGCTTATAACAGTGTGCAGCACAAGCGAAATTCTTTAAAGTAGTAGCACTTGGGCATTTGCTTAGCTTATAGCCCAAGTGCTTTTAATGCTTCTCGCACTGTGCTAACTTCAATAATTTCTAATCCTGGAATACTAACGCTTTTCCGCATATGGCAAACTATTGCGCGCTTATATCCTATTCGCGCAGCCTCACGCAATCGCGGCTCTATTCTTGGCACTGGGCGAACTTGACCAGTTAAGCTCATCTCGCCAATTGCGCAAGTTTTAGGAGTTACTGCTTTCCCGGCAGCAGCGCTAGCTAAAGCTGCTACGATTGCCAAGTCGCAAGACGGTTCTTTTGCCAATGCTCCTGCAATAGTAGATACGTACAAATCTTTTGCAAGTAAATTAACGCGTCCGTGACGATACAAAACTGCTGTAAGCATTGCAAGACGGTTAGAATCAACACCAGAAACTGCACGGCGAGGAGTGGGCAGAGCTGATTGCGTTACAAGTGCTTGTATTTCAATCGGCAGGCTTCTGTGTCCTTCAAGTGTAAAAGTTACGCAAGTTCCGTCGTTTGTGCCATCTTGCGCCTTTTTACCTTGATTATCGTTTTCTGTAGAAGACAAAAACAGTCCGGAAGGATCTGGCACTTCCTCAATTCCTTCACCGCTCATATCGAAGCAGCCAACTTCGTCTGTAGGTCCAAAGCGATTCTTTACAGCTCTTAGCATGCGTAGTGCTGTTTGTGTATCGCCCTCAAATTGGCATACTGTGTCGACTAAATGCTCAAGCGTCCGCGGTCCTGCTATTGAACCATCTTTTGTAACGTGACCAACTAAAAGTATCGGAATATTGTTAGCTTTAGCAACATCTATAAGTGCGCTCGCAACTTCTCTAACTTGTGTAGAACCGCCTGTAATACCATCTACTTCTTGTGCGGAAATCGTTTGTGCAGAATCGACAATAGCAAGCGTAGGGTGATGCGTTTCAATAAGATCTAGTACAGTGTCAAGATCGCCTGTTGTTGCAAGTAATAAATAATCGTTTACAGCGTTAATTCTAGACGCGCGCAATTTAACTTGCGCTGCTGATTCCTCGCCGGAAATATACAATACCGGGGGAGTGTTGCTTTCTTTTGATTGCTTAGATACGTAAGCTGCTGTTTTTAGAAGTAGTGTTGATTTTCCGATACCTGGCTCTCCTGCTATAAGAGTTACGGAGCCTGGCACAAGTCCTCCGCCTAATACGCGATCGAATTCGCTAAAACCAGTGTGGATGCGCATTGCGTCGTCTGCTTGAATTTCGCTAATTGGTTGCGCGGATGTTGCTGAATCGAGAGTTGAATGTGCGATATTGCGATTAGAAGTAGTTATGCTATCTGGTGAATATGCGCGCGATGCTGTTGTTGCGCGCGGTGTACGTGTTGTACGAGATAATCCGCTAACTCGCGCTTCTCTAAACTCGTTCACTGTGCCCCATTCGCCACATTCAGGGCAGCGACCGTACCATTTTGAGCCGCTCCAACCGCATTCAGAGCATAAATAGTGAAGAGTAGATTTACTAGCCATATCTTGACGCTATACGCTTTATTAGACAATCATATTTTGTATTTGTTTTTGATTGTAAAGCACTTTTGCGTACTAAAAGCGTCATCGCGATGTGACATAATGCAAGTATGTCGAAATCGAATGCTTCAAGTATGAATGCTTCAAAGATGGGTGCGTTGAATATGAATTCTTCAAGTGTCAATAATTCATCACACAGCAAGTTATTAGTTGTGTTGACTTCAGCTGCAGTAATTGTGGTTTTGGCTCTGATTTCAGCATTTATGTGGCCAGGTTGGGCATTGAATCACGAAAATGTTGCGAGCAAAAATCATATGGTAATGCCTAAAACGCCTTCTATACCATCGAAACCTTTGCCAGCATCTTCTACGGCATTGCTTAAGGCTATGCCAGATAGCGTACTTGATTTCGCTCGTGTTGACGCTATACCTAGTGCAACTTGGACTGAATCGTCGCCTTTGGAGGAATATTCTGTTAAGTACTCAACTGGTCAGCCAGATGGGGAAGTGTCTGTAACTGTTGCTCAATGGTCGAATCGCGATTCTGCGAACAAGCAGTATGAAGCGTTAGTTGATGGACTTAAGGGTTCTGATATCGCAAGTGGAAAAATTCAAGTTTCTGGCAAGACTTCCGGTAGCTATGTGTTGCGAAATGATGAAAATGATAAATCACAGGCTAGTGCATTGTGGCAGAACGATACCGCTGTTTTTGAAGTGAACGGCGCAAAGCAAGCAGTAGAGCGTTTTTATCACAGATTCCCAATGTAAATTGTTGTAAAAAAATGATGTTCTTTGTAATATCACTCCACAAAGTCGTTAAAACGGTGTAACATTAGGCAAGTTGCACACTTTACATAGGAATGGAGGCTTCAGATGGGTTCTGTCATCAAGAAGCGCCGCAAGCGGATGAGCAAGAAGAAGCACCGCAAACTGCTGCGTAAGACTCGTCACCAGCGCAAGTAATTTTCTTGCTATGCGTTGATGCGTGTCTGAACGTTTAGGCACGTAAGACTTTTTGAAGCGTCGGTTTTCCGGCGCTTTTTATTTATTTATATATTTCGCGGATTGTCTTGCAAATATTCGTGTGGTAGAGATTTGAGATTTTTCGCACTGAGCGCGGCGAACGTCAGAGCCGCAGGCTGCTGATTCGCCAAGCGAAGAAGAAAAATCGAAAAATCTCTGCGATAAGGCACGGTTATTAACGATTAAACACGCAGAGTTTGGGGGATTTCTCTACGAGCACTAAAAGAGGACTGGGCGCATTGACTTGCCGGAGCGCTTAAAGCGTAGCGCGCGGAGGCACTTCAATGCGGAAACTCGCTTAAGTTGGAAGTCCAGTGGACTTCCAACGCGAGTTTCGCAAGCGAGCGTAATAAAACGCGAGCGTATCGTTAAAAAACGTTTAAGAATAAAGCGCCCGAAGGAACGCTCGCGCGGTCTAGGTGCGCTCGCTACTGAGCTTGCGTTGAAAGCACACCGTGCTTTCAACGCAAGCTCACGCTCCGAGTTGCTTTCGCGCGCACAATGCTGCGCTCAAGCAGGTCGTAGCGCATGCGAGGAGAGAAATCCCCCAAAACTCGCGCCACACCAAACAAAAACTCGCGCAACAGTAATAAAAAAGTAGAGCCCATGTTTACGGACTCTACTTTTCGCTTAGTTTCGCTACTTATTTGGGTTGGTAAGCGTGCGAGGGCCGTTAGGATCGCCGACGATCACGGTGTCAACCATGTTCAAGAACAAGCCGTGTTCCACAACGCCAACAGTTTCAATCAAATCCTTCGCCAACTCCTGTGGATGCTCAATGCGCTCCATATGCAAATCAACCACGAAGTTGTTCTCGTCGGTGCGAACTTCTTTGCCGTCTGCATCAAGACGCAAAACTGGCTTATATCCGCGCTTTTCGAACTTACGAATCACTTGCGCGGAGCCGAATGGAATCACCTCAACAGGAAGTGGGAACTTGCCAATCGTGTCGACTACCTTGCTTGCGTCAACAATCCACACAATGCGGTCAGAGTTAATAGCCACAATCTTTTCCCAAAGAAGAGCTGCGCCGCCGCCTTTAATTCCGTTGAAATTCTTGTCAACTTCGTCGGAGCCGTCGATTGTAACGTCAATGTGATCCACTTCGTTAATGTCGAGAATCTTAATGCCGTAGCCTTCTGCTTGCTCTTGTGTGCGACGAGAAGTGGTAACTCCCGTAAAGCTCAAGCCTTCTTCCTGAACTCTGCGGCCAAGCTCGTCAACCAAGAAGCGCACTGTAGAGCCGGTGCCAAGGCCAACCATCATTCCATTCTTTACAATCTTTGCGGCTTCAATGCCTGCTGCTTTTTTAAGCGCATCTTGTTGTGCTTTATCCATTATCCCTGCTTTCTTGTTTTTGTTATTCCCGAGTTCGCCGATGAACTTCCATCGCTATTTGCGGGAGAGGCTTTGTGTTTTTATGCGTGCCTCATTTTCGTACATTTCCATATTAGTCTGCGTGCAGATTTTTAGGGCTATGTGCATTTTAATTGTGCCTTCATTCATTCACGGGATATTCGTGTGGTAGAGATTTGAGATTTTTTGTACTGCTTGGATGCTTGCACGTTCATGAAGTTTTGCAGTTGCGCTCTGCAGACGTTGAGTATTTATTGCTTAGAGAACACTAGCGTCATTGCTACTGCATGTGCCACACCAGGCACTCATACCACACCACAGAACGCTAGCGGTTTTATTAGTAGTGGGAGATAGGAATTGCTTGGTCGAGCAATATAAAAGCGGAACGATAGTAATAATCTTGTTGATGAATACTATTTTTGCAGAAAAAGTAAGTAAAAAACTAAACTTAACTATGCAACCGCTAAGCTCAAATAAGGTATAAGAGCGGAGCGCTGCGAGACAAGTAATTCCTATCTCACACAGCCACTTCAGAAATCCGCCAGCCAAACACCACACTAAACGAATTGTAAAAATAAGCTATGGTTCATTTGCCTGCTTGATTTAGGTAGAAGGCGGTTGGAGATAAATGCAAGGTGCCGTCTGGTTCTACGTAGCCGTTTACGTTGATTGTGCCGGAAATAAAGCGCGCCTCGCCGTTAAAACTTGGGCTTGTGTTTGGTGGTGGAGTAAATTGCAGCACGCCAGAAACACTTAATCCTTGAACTGGTTTAGATGCAGTTTGCGTAACATTTTGCTTTGTTTTTGGAACTTCTTGAACAATAGTTATAGCGTCTTGCTGGTGTGCATCTTGCTGGTGTGCATCTTGTTCATTTTCTATTGATAGTGCATCTTTTTCGCTATTTTCTAACGTTTCACGCTTTGTTTCACGCGCTTGTTCGCGCGCTGATTCATTTGCAGATTCAGTTAGATCACTAGTGTTTTTACTATTTTGTGCAGAAAAATCAGGATTAATATCTTCGCCAACTGTGCGTTCAAGATGGTATTTTGCATGAGAAATTTTGCCGTCTAAAAGCATTTTCGCATCACTTGGCACATTCGTACCTTTTGCATATTCAGAAGCAAGAAGCGACTTCCAGCCTTCTAAAGGCAAGTATCCGTCCTTCAAACCATTTCGGCAATCTTCCGCATATCCGCGCGCTAATGTATCAACTTTTTCGTTTCCTTCGTTTCCTGCGTGACCCTTAACCCACACGAATTTTACGGCGCCTTCGCGCTTAGTAATTTCCGCGTCGATTGCTCGAATCAGCTCGGCATTTTTAACAGGTTCATTTTTAGAGTTTTTCCAACCGTTCTTTTTCCATCCGTGAATCCACGTAGTTGCGCAGTTAATAGCGTATTGTGAATCACTTTCGATTGTGAGCGGCTCTCTTCCAGGATGTGCTCGTAAAGCTTCTAAAACCGCGCATAATTCGCCAATTTGATTTGTGCCATTAGTTGCGCCTCCAGCATCTGCATTGCCTGTGTGATGATGTTCGTTAGAGCTACCAGACTCGTCAATGTGATCTGCCCACGCCCAACCCATTGAACCATTCGGGTTTCCGAGCGCGGAACCGTCTGTTGAAACAACAATCATGACAAAACCTTTCAAAAATGCGCCGGCTGCAGATTGCAACCAGCGCAATTAGTAGATTTCTTTATTTACGCAAGATTATTACGTTACGCTAAAGCCTTGTCGACTACAGCAGTAGCTTCCTCAAGCACCTTGTCAAGTGCTTCTGGAGAAACGAAGGATTCTGCGTAAACCTTGTAAATATTCTCGGTACCAGATGGGCGAGCAGCGAACCAGTTGTTCTTCGTCGTCACCTTCAAGCCACCAATCTTTGCGCCGTTTCCAGGAGCTTCCGTAAGCTTTGCGGTAATATCCTCACCAGCAAGCTTAGTTGCTTCAACGTCGTTGCCGCTCAAAGCTGCAAACTTCTGCTTTTGCTCAAGTGTTGTTGGGGTATCGACGCGCTTATACCAGCTTTCGCCAAAGCGAGCAACCTGATCCTGGTGAAGCTGAGCTGGGTTCTTGCCAGTCTTTGCAGTAATTTCCGCAGCGAGCAAATCAGGAATCAAGCCATCCTTATCGGTGGTCCACACGCGACCATCTTTGCGCAAGAAGCTCATGCCGGAGCTTTCCTCGCCGCCGAAAGCAACTTCGCCGCTAAAGAGTGGGTCAACGAACCACTTGAATCCAACTGGAACTTCCACAAGCTTTGCGTTAATAGAAGCAGCTACGCGGTCAATCAAGGAAGAAGACACAAGCGTCTTGCCGATAGCAGTATTCTTTGGCCAATCCGGGCGAGCACCGCCGAACAAGTACTCCACGCACACCGCGATGTAATGGTTCGGGTTCATAACGCCCCAGTTCGGGCACACAATACCGTGACGGTCAGCATCTGGATCGGTGCCGCCAACCAAATCGTACTTATCCCAAGCGCCAGCGTTAAGCTGATCAACTAAGCCCTTCATTGCGTAAGGGGAGCTTGGATCCATACGAATCTTGCCATCGTGGTCAATAGTCATGAATCGCCAAGTTGGATCAACTTCTGGACGCACAACGCCGATGTTCAAGCCATACTTTTCGTTCATAAGTGGCCAGTAGTTTACACTTGCGCCGCCGAGTGGGTCAATTCCCAAACGTACGCCGCTAGAGCGAATCACATCAAAATCGATTACATTAGCCAAATCGCTAACGTAGTGTTCGCGGTAATCGAATCCTTCAACCAAATCAGACTTGATTGCTTCCTCGAAAGGTACGCGCTTTACAGACTTGTAGTTGTCGAGCAATTCATTTGCTCGAGCTGCAATTGCGTTAGTTACATCTGCAGGGGCAGGACCGCCTGTTACAGGATCGTACTTAAAACCACCGTCGGTTGGTGGGTTGTGTGAAGGAGTGACGACAATGCCGTCAGCCAAGCCGTCGCCGCTAAAACGCTGAGTGCCGTCGGCTGCGCGATTATGCGTCAAAATAGCTTGAGAAACAACAGGAGTTGGCACGAAATCGCCGCGAGAATCCACGCGAACGTGAACTCCGTTAGCAACCAAAACCTCAATAGCGGTTTTTTGAGCAGGCTCAGAAAGAGCGTGCGTATCGCGACCAATATAAAGAGGGCCAGTTACGCCAGCTTTCTTGCGATATTCAGCAATAGCTTGCGTAATAGCCACAATATGAGCTTCGTTAAACGAAGTTTTCAAAGCAGAACCACGGTGACCGGACGTGCCGAAAATCACGCGCTGTTCTGGAATGTTGGAATTTGGAACTTCATCATAGTAAGCGCCAACCAAAGCGTCGACGTCGACTAGATCTTCTGGGGTGGCGGGCATTCCCGCATTTTTTGCTACCATAATTTTTTATTTTGCCACGGTGCTTGTATTTTATTTATTTTTTGGCACTCTTACGCACAATGCTTGCTTGTCAACAGTGAAGCGCAAATGTTTCGTATAGCCCAAAATGTCGCCGTCTACTTGCACTGGAGCAGATTTTTCTAATTGCACTTCTGCACTAAAACCTTGCATTTGGTCAATTCTCGAGCCTGCAGAAAGCGAATCCTGCTGTAGCGCGCGCCCTGTTAGCGTTTGGTGTATTACTCCTCGGAACAAATTAGCCCAACCAATTAAACCGCCGGAAGTGTCAATAATCTCAAAATCAAGCACACCATCGTCGTACGCTGCTTCTGGCATAAGCGAAAACATAGGAATTTGACCGCAATTTCCAGCCATAAGTGTGCGGAAAGTCAATCCTTTTAGCACACTTTCGTCGCCATTCGAACGCTGTAAGGTAACGGTTGCGCGATATTTTGGCATAAACAAATGCTTTACGCCAGAGACAAAATAAGCAAGCCAACTAATATTCTTTTTTAAGTTTGGATCAGTGTCGTCAATCATTAAAGCGTCAAAACCAATGCCTGCAATAATTAAGAATGCGTGTCCATGATCTTCTTCTGGATTGTCGAGAATCGTTACGCGCCCAACGTCAACCTTCCTAGAACCGTGAGAAGTTGCAACACGCAACGCAGCATCCACGTCGTTTACTGGAATTCCCATATTTCTAGCAAAAAGATTGCCAGTTCCAATAGGAATAATTCCCATCGCATGACCTTTACCGCTTACTGCGCTCGCAACAGTACGAACCGTGCCATCTCCGCCTACTGCTACTACTACGTTAGCTCCGTTTGAAAGTGCTTCTAAAGCGCATTCGCGTCCATCTTTATCTAACTGTGTATCAATAATTTCGTAGGTTAAATTGCGTTCTTTGCAATAATTTTTAATATTTTCGCGATATGATTCCGCTTGTGGTTTTGAAGGATTAAGTATGAATGCGTAATGCACTGAGTCGCCATGTCGTTGAGCAAGTTTTTCTGCCAAATGATGACGTTTTAAAGCGCGCGAAACAATCATGATGACGAATGGAGCGAGTACAAGCGCGAATACAATCATCATAAGAGCAATAGTCGCTTGAATAGGCATAGTTGGCATACCTCCTATTCTTGCACATTATTTTTTCTACAATACTAAATTTTGCGGCATATTGCGAATATTTACGTTTTTTACACATTTGTATAGTATGTATTGTTTTTATGAATATCGT
>NZ_LWSR01000044.1:0-3775 GCF_001660745.1 Gardnerella sp. 26-12 | reverse complement strand
ATATTAGATTGTGAGTTAGAATCTAATATTTGTTCTTCGTAAGTAGATTTGTCATTATTTCTGTTGTCAATATATAAATTATGTCGCTGGAACGAGCGCAAAATTGTAACAGAAAGTAGTGGATATATAATTGCTGCAGCTAATACATCCGTAGGGAAATGAGCAGCGACAATAATACGTGAAACAGCAACTATAACAACAAGAATTGCGCTAAAAAGTAATCCAAATTGAATTGATGATGGTTTATTGATGTAAAGAATCAACATTGCCATAACGCAAACTGCTACAGCTGCTGAAGTGTGTCCACTTGGGAAACTTGGATCAGTTGGTAATTTAATATTCAAACCAATGTACGGACGCGGACGATTTACAGCAAATTTAACTGCAAAAATGTAAATCATAGGAAGAAGCGAAATTAAAAGTTGAATTATTGTCATCTTCCAATTTTTATTTATAAATAATGAAAGCACTGCTAATAAAACAAGTATTGCTATGCAACCCTTAGTTGAAAAAACTAAAGCTAATATTTTTGAAATACTGAGAATTACAGAGGGGACACTCTTGTGGAACCAGGAGACTATGGATGATTCATAAGTGCGCTCTTTACTCGTAACTAATAGTGCTTTTCCTAAGAACGGAATAACAACTGCGAGTAATAGTGTAAAAATAGTAGCGGAATTTCTAGTGAAAACCGATAATCCGCTGTGATTACTGTTATTTTTCTGCATCATACTTGTTAAGATTACACGCACAATGATGTAAATGCACGTTGGAGAGTACGAAATAATATGTATAAAAAAGAAAATATATTAGAAGAAAAGCGTGTGGTAGTTGAACACCGTACCCGGTGACGAGTACTATGATGAACAGATAGAAAGGGTTTACCATGAGCGTGTTTGACCGATTTGAGAAGAGCGTGGAAGGTGCAATGAACAGCGTCTTCGCAAAATTCGGCTCCAAAGATTTGCAGCCAGTCGATTTTTCGAGTGCTTTGGAACGTGAAATTGACGCTGAAGCCATGCCTATTGGCAGAGATCACACAGTTGCTCCAAATGAGTACCGTTTTAAGCTGAGTACGCCTGATTTTGATCATATTGAACAATGGGGTAGTGAAGCATTAGCTAATGAGCTTGCAGATAATCTTACTCAATATGCTAAGAGTCAGCATTATGCTTTCGTAGGACCTGTAGTTGTTATTTTTGAAGAGGATTTGGAATTAACTAAAGGTAATTTCCATTTGACATCTGAATCTGTTCAGGGTAATGCTGTTCCTGTTACTACTGAGGATCAATCGCAGAATCACCCGATGCTTGAAATTAATGGTAACCAGTACTTGCTTACAAAGGATCGTACTATTTTAGGACGTGGGTCTGGTTGCGATATTGTAATAGATGATCCAGGTATTTCTCGTCATCATCTTGGTATTGATATAACTCCTGACGGTGTTATTGCTCGTGATCTTGGATCTACGAATGGTACATATGTAGAAGGTCATCAGGTTCCTGCAGCAACATTGGTTGATGGCAACACTATTACTATTGGTCGTACGCGTATTCTTTATTGGGCATCGTCTCAAGACCAGGAGTAATAAGTATTTCCGAGCTAGGAGACGATAACGCGCATGATGTTTACTGAATTAACGTTTGCAATACTTAAGTATGGCTTTTTAGTCTTACTTTGGATTTTTGTATGGTGCGCTATCCGTTCGCTTCGCTGCGATATTGAAGTATTTAGTCCTAAAAAATCTCGTTTTTGGAAGAAAAGTTCTCGTCGTAATTCTCGTGAAGCAAAGTTTTCACAAGTTATGCAAGTGCGTGAGACGCCAGTATTTGCCAAAGCAGAAAATCAAGAAAATACATCCGGTTCTCCAACTTTGTTAGTTGTTATTGATGGACCTTTGGCAGGATTTTCATTCCCATTGAACGCTGCTGGTGTGACTCTTGGTCGTGCTGCTTCTAATACAGTCGTATTAAATGATGAATTTGTATCTTCACACCATGCTCGTGTTTATTTTAATCAATCAGTTAATTCTTGGGTTCTTGAAGATTTAGGCAGCACAAATGGAACCATGATTGGTCATAATCGTGTTACTGAGCCTGTTATATTAGCTCCGCGTACTTCTGTGCGAATCGGCGCAACAATGTTTGAATTGAGGTAACAAATGAAACAAATCAATTCAAATAACGAAGAAGAAATTCAGACCGCAGTTACTGGGCAAATAGAAAAAATATCATCTATAACAGATAAAAATGATATTAAAGAAAATCGCGCAAATTCTGTAGAAAAAATACTTTTTATGTATGCTACGGCTGTCAGTGATGTTGGAACTGTTCGTAGTAATAATCAAGATTCTGCATTTGCTGGTGAACATTTAGCTGCAATTTGCGACGGAATGGGTGGTCATGCTGGAGGAGATACAGCTTCTACTATAGCGATTCGTTCTCTTGCACATATTGAACAAGATTCAAGACCGCATGATGTTAAAACTGTTTCTTCAATGATGGAAACATCGATTATGGCTGCTCATGATGCGATTGTTGGTAAAGCTAAGCGTGAGCGCCGTCTTGCTGGAATGGGAACGACAGTTACTGCAGTAACTCTTGTAAGAGGATACTGGGTTCTGGCTCATTTAGGTGATTCTAGAGCGTATCTACTAAGAGATAATCATCTTATGCGCATGACTACTGATCATAGTTATGTTCAGCATTTGATTGATACAGGTCATATTACGCCTGAAGAAGCGCGAAATCATCCTCAACGAAATGTTGTTATGCGAGTACTAGGTGATTTTGATATAGATCCTCGTCCTGATATTGCTTTGCGTTCAGCTCATCCTTCTGATCGTTGGCTTCTTTGCTCTGATGGATTGTGTGGAGTTCTTGAAGATTCAACTATTCAAGATGTGATGAGTAGTATTTCTAATCAAGAAGAATGCGCTCAAAAATTAGTATCTATGGCACTTCGTGCTGGTAGTACAGATAATGTTACAGCCGTTATTGCAGATGCAACGCTTGCACTTGATGCTGATGCATTTGATCTTCCGCATCAAACTCCACTTATTGGAGGAGCTGCAAGTAAGGATCTCGAGTCAATTGCAGATATCGTAAATAAAGCAGTAGCTTCAGCACCGGCATTGCGCGAAGATAAGAATTCACCAGCTCAAAGAGCAGCCGCGCTAGCTCAAGATGATGATAATTCTAAAAATCCAGATGAAGGAACAATATCTATTACAAGAATTGTGCAACCTTCACACATTCGTGAAGAAGTTGGAGAATTACATACACCTGACACTAATGAGATTCCTATAGTCAAAAAAAAGAATGGTAAAGTTTCAACAGATCCTCATGATCCAGATGTTGCTCGTGCTGTTAAACATGAGCAGGATGAGGCACATCGTGCTCATTCCTTGAGGCGTAGATGGACTCGCATAGGCATATCTTTGGGAATATTACTAGTATTATTTGTTATTTCTGGAGTAGGCTACGGAGTATATGCGTGGACTCAAACGCAATATTATATTGGAAAAGACAGTAACAAAGTTGTTATTTATCAAGGAGTGCCAACAAATATTTTTGGTATTGCATTATCTCACAAAGTGGAATCTACTGACATCCCTGTTAATAAACTAGATAAATCTTGGCAGGATCAATTAAAAGAAGGTATTAGTTTTGGCAGCTTAGTTGAGGCTCGTGGTCATGCTTCGTTAATTCGTCGAGAAATGCGTGCGCGAGAACAAGAAAAACTTAATGAACAGAATCAAAAGAAATTAGAAAAT
>NZ_LWSR01000043.1:0-4467 GCF_001660745.1 Gardnerella sp. 26-12 | reverse complement strand
AGATAAAGTCCTTAATTTTTTCAGTTTTATTTATTTATGCTCAATTGCAATATGAGTTCAGTCATTCTTTACAGTTTCAGCGACGCGAGGCCATAAAGTTGTACCCCAGTTCTTGATTGTGCGCTGGCGAACCAACGGCAAATCAGTACGGTTGTACACTGTGCGCCATGGTTCCCATACTAAGCCGGTCTTTTCTTCCAACTTAATGCGAAGATTGCGCACATTGCCCTTGAACTGAATCGTTGTGCTGAAGTGAGCGGTACGATACTTGCCGTTTCCTTCCCAAGCGCGAGAACGTACGTATGGAGTTCCGTCGATATCAGTGCCGTACTCATCCCAGTAGACGTAGTAGCGAGCTACATAAGCCCCACGATGATCCAAGGTCAAATAACCGTCACGGTAAGCAGAAACCTTAGTCTCAACATAATCGCTGTTGCTCTGGAGAGTTGCTACTTCGTTATCTTTTACGAAGGAAGTAGTGTAAGCGATTGGAACAGCTGGGCTAGAGGTGCTCAAATTTGCACCTTCCTGAATCAAAGCCTTTAGCGTATCGATATTGCCGGTAATAACCTTTGCTGCACCGTTAGCGCTGCCGCCGAGAATCACTGCAGTAACAGAGGTATTCTGGAGAATGCGATGGAATTCGGTGTTTGGCTTGATGTCTACGCCCTTAATTGCTGCTTCTACTGCAGCCTGGAAATCAGTGCTCTTGCTGGTGGTATCGAACTTTACGTACATTGAGCGACCATAAGCTACGTTTGATACGTAAACTGGTGGGCGTTTGCTGTCAACGCCACGGTTCTTCAAGCTTTCTGGCGTAGTGCATGGAGCAAAGAAATCTGCTGGGCTATCTGGAGCGTCAACGCTTACTGTGTAGTAAGTTTGCTTGAAGTTCACAATTTGAGTCTGCTTCTCACCCTTGTGTACTGCATCGAAATCAATCTTCAGCGGTACGCCAATCTTTGCAAAATCAGCACCAAACTTAGCTTTGAGCTGGTTCATGCTCTGTGCGCTTGCGGAATCATACTGCATACGAGCTGCCACATGATGGCTTGCTGCATATTGTGCATTCCACTTAGAAACTAAGCCGTTAACTGCTGAAGTAACGGAGCTCTTGGTTGGATGTTGCACGGTTACAGCACTCTCGCCGCCATGGAAGCCTGGCAAATCAATACTCAAAGTTAATGGAGCACGATTTGCTGAAATCAAGCTTGGCATGTTATCCATCAAATTCTGGTCAGCGCGGAATAATGCACCCGGATATACGCGATCATTGTTGGCCGAAGTTACCGACAAGTTTGATGTTGTATTTGTGATGTTCTTCTTCTGGTGCTCAACAACAACGAATTCACCGTTATTGTTGAAGCTATCGCTAGAGAATTTATTGTTAATTGTTTCGCCGTGACGTGCGAGAATATTCGTTTTATCGTAATGCAAATCCCACAAGTAGTTGTTCAGCGAGTCCTTGCTAGCTGCACAAGATGCAGCTGGTGCAGAAGGCTTTGCAGAAGAATCTGCCATTGCTGGAACTGCTAAGCATTGTGGAATAATAGTCGCGCCCGCGAGCAACAACATTGCTGCATTACGGTAGAACTTTGTGCTCTTCATATGTATCCTTCGATTTTTATTAGATTTWWTTTMAAATTATTTTWTAGGCGAGATATAAGCAGAACCATCGCTTTTTGAATTTGCAAATTTATAATAATTATCCATTGCATTTTCAGCCTCTACAATTTGCTCTTTAACTCGTGCGAAGGCTGTACCGCCACGACCGCATCTGGCAGACACAGATCCAGCACTAGTCAATATTGTTCTGATATTCGCAATTTCTGCGCTATCAACAAAACCGCTTAGAATATTTGAAAAATCATCATCGCTTAAATCAGCAAGATCTCCCCCAATTCCCTCAGCTCGCTTTACACACAAACCAGACAAAGTATGAGCGTTACGGAATGGAACACCCTTTTTTACAAGCCATTCTGCAATATCTGTAGCAAGAGCGAAACCAGTAGAAGACTGTTCATAAAGTCTATTTAGATCAAATTTCATAGTTTCTACCATTCCAGCAAAAGCTGGAAGAAGCACTTCTAAAGTGTCAATTTGATCAAAAACAGCTTCTTTATCTTCTTGCAAATCGCGAGCATAAGCAGTAGGAAGACCTTTAAGAGTTGCCATTAAACCAGTTAAATCGCCTATTAATCTACCAGCTTTACCGCGAGCAAGTTCAGCAATATCTGGATTCTTTTTTTGAGGCATAATCGATGAGCCAGTTGAATAAGCATCATCTAAACGAACAAATGCAAATTCTTGAGTATTCCAAATAATAATTTCTTCACTTAATCGTGATATATCAACGCCAATCATTGCTGCGATGAATGAAAATTCTGCGACTAAGTCTCTACTTGCAGTTGCGTCTATAGAATTAGCGCAAACTTTAGAAAAACCAAGCTCTTTAGCTACTTCTTCTGGATTAAGACCAAGAGTATTGCCTGCCAAAGCTCCTGCTCCATAAGGGCTTTCATCTGCACGCAAATCCCAATCTATGAAGCGATTTACATCTCGTAAAAGCGGCCAAACATGTGCCATTAACTGATGCGCAAGCAAAATTGGTTGAGCATGTTGCATGTGAGTGCGACCCGGCATCACTGCGTCTTTTGCATTTTTTGATTGATTCAGCAACGCTTGGCAAACTGACAACAATAATGATGCAATAACGCGCGCATGCCTACGCAAAAACATACGTATTAAAGCTGCAATTTGATCATTCCTAGATCGACCTGCACGAAGCTTTCCACCAAGCTCATTTCCAGCAATTTCAAGTAAACCGCGCTCTAATGCTGTAGCTTCATCTTCATCTTCCTCAATGGGTGCAAAAGTTTCATCATCTACACGCTTTTGCAATTCATCTAATGCACAAGATAAATCAGCATACTCTTTTTCGTTAAGAAGACCTGCACGATGCAACGCATGCGCATGAGCTCTAGAACCAGCAATATCATCATCCGCTAATCGCCAATCAAATTGTGTGGACTTGCTTAGTTTCGTCAGCTCTGCTGAAGGACCTGAACTAAATCGTCCACCCCACAATGCAATAGGGTGATTAGTATTATTACTTTCATTATTTTCTAGTTCTGCGGCTGCTGCTTTTGTTGCATCGTGCATAGTTTATTACCTTTATATCTTTTTATATATATCGTATTAGTTGTTGTTTGCAACGCGCATATCTCTTGCTGCTGCAACCTTGCTAGACAATCCGTAGATTTCAATGAATCCATTGGAAGCACGCTGATCAAATGTATCTGAAGAATCATACGTTGCTAAATTAAAGTCATACAATGATTCCTCAGAACGACGTCCAGTAACTACAGCTTTGCCAGCATACATAGTCATTCGAATCTCGCCAGAAACATGCTCTTGAGTTTCATTAATAAATGCGTTAAGAGAACACACAACTGGAGAGAACCACTGACCATCATAGACAAATTCAGCCCACTTTTTATCAAGAGCACGCTTTAACCTATGCTGCTCACGCTCCAGGCAGCAATTTTCAAGCTCTTGGTGTGCAACAATTAGAGATTGAGCACCTGGAACTTCGTACAATTCACGAGATTTAATTCCTACAAGACGATCTTCAATAATATCGATTCGTCCAATTCCTTGCGCTCCAGCTCTTGCATTCATTTCTTCAATTGCTTGCAAAGGCGTTACACTATGACCGTCAATTGCGACTGGAATACCTTTTTCAAAAGTAATTCTAACTTCATCCGGTTCTTGAGATTCAAGAGGATTTTGCGTATAAGAATAGCACTCTTCAGTCGGAGCATTCCATGGATCTTCTAGGAAACCGGTTTCAATTGCACGACCCCACACGTTTTGGTCAATCGAATATGGGCTTTTCTTGCTTTGTTCAATTGGAAGCTTGTGCTCATTAGCGAATTCTATTTCAACATCACGAGTAAGTGACAAGTCTCGAATTGGGCTAATAGCTTTTAATTCTGGATCCAAAGATTGGATTGCAACTTCAAAACGAACCTGATCGTTTCCTTTGCCGGTGCAACCATGCGCAATTGTGTCTGCATCAAATTGATGAGCTGCATTCACTAAGTGGCGAGTAATCAAAGGCCTAGAAAGAGCAGAAACCAATGGATACACGTCTTCATACATTGCGTTAGCTTTTAATGCAAGCATGCAATAATTATCTGCGAATTCTTCGCGAGCATCGACAACATATGCCTCAACTGCACCACAAGCCAAAGCACGATTCTTAATTACTTCAAGCGCTTCACCGCCTTGACCAACGTTTAGCGACACAGCTACAACGTCTTGACCTGTTTGCTCTTTAAGGTATGGAATTGCTACCGAAGTATCGAGGCCACCTGAATACGCCAAGACAATACGTTTTTTATTAGTCATTGTGACCTCCCAGGTCATGTATTGAATAAATAAACAATAAAGAGCATATTATAC
>NZ_LWSR01000042.1:0-4887 GCF_001660745.1 Gardnerella sp. 26-12 | reverse complement strand
GACATCAATACGACAGTCTCAACGTGGATTGAGAGAACTCCAAGTATAGCTACACTTTTTTGAGTGCACACTATGGATAGTGGGTGCACTTTTTAACGATAGGAGGGAGCTATCGCTAAAAGGTTTAAGACCTGCTTAATAGCTTGATTATTGAGCATTGAGATGGACCCAGAATTTCGGACACACTAGGCGACAAGCTGAAACGAGTGAACACTAGGTATATCATGAAGTCTTGTCTGTACGTGGAAACATATCCACATGCTTTTTAACGATAGCATAAGGTTATCGCTAAAAGGTATTACCTCGACAAACTGGGATCTAGTTTCATTACGTGTTGGATACAATGAAACCTTGTCCTTGAACTCTGAAACTTTGCCTTTATAACTCTGAAACTATTGCTCTGTACTCTGAAACTTTGACTTTCCATTCTGAGTTTTAACCTAACACTTTTAAATCTAATGCTTGATATTCCTTTTACTATTTACGGCTTATATCTGAGACTATACTTCCAGCAAATCATAGAAAGTCCGCTCATCTATGATTTCTATATCTTGCCCCTCAAGTTTTAACTTTTCTGCTTTCGTATGCTTTGAAGACTTCTCACCTTTAAGAATTGCATTGTAGTCATTGTCACCAAGTATCAGATAGTTAGTCTGCTTATTCACGCTATTATCTAAGATACCTCCGAGATTCACTACAATCTGCATCGCATCTTTGCGAAGCATTTTCTCAAGCTTACCGGTGAAAACCACATGTCGATTATAGAAAAATCCATCTTCATCAATGATCACTTCAGTAGGCTTAATGGCTTTGATATCTATCCCCTTACCACCGTGACTTCCGCTAACAGGCCATAAATCTTCAATAGCGAGATTCTTATCAGCCATACTAGATTTTACAGCATCATATAATTCTTTTGTTGATACGCAGTCAGATAAAGCACGATGTTCGTTATTATGTAAGCCTAAGTAGTCAGTTAAATCGGAGAGTCTGTGATGCTTCAACTCAGGATACAGTTTACGAGCAAATTGCATCGTATCCATATACTGATTAGACAATTGTTCCTTAAAGCCTTCATTCAAAAAACGCATATCAAAAGAGGTGTTATGACCAAGGATAATGTCATCACCTATGAACGAGAGTACATCCGTTTTAACACTGTCTATAGATGGCATACCTTCCAGCATGTCATTAGTTATTCCTGTTAATGCTGTAATAAAATCGTCTATGTCAAAGTTTGGTTTAATCAACTGGTCATAACGATCTACAATTTCATTGTTCCTGACCCTTAAAATACCAATTTCAATAATTTCATCGTAATACGCAGATAAGCCGGTCGTTTCGGTATCCAGCACACAGTAATCATCAATGAGTTGCTTAGTGTAATTTGAGTTTGAATTGGACATAAAAAGCACCTCCTTCATCTATTGAAATCAGTCTAGCACTTATTATATCTTGAAAGCTAAGTGCCTTAAGCATAAAAACAGGTCGATTGTAATAATTGACCGGCTGTTTTAACTATTTTTTATAAAGATTTTGTCAGCCTTTTTCGCGCAATTACTACCGTTAGTGTATCAGATTAACTATTAAAAAACTCAAGAATTAGATGCAATTATTTGTAGCATCATTTTAGATATTTCTTTTGGAGACGGGCGATTTTCCATTTGCATCCATTCGGAAAGAAGATTCCAAAGTGCACCGGCACCGACAAGCAGTGCAGCTTTCTTTTCAAAGATGCTATCGTACAAATTTTGATTTCCACGAACGGTGTCATAAATCACAGGTAAGGCCCGATTGAATTCTTCCAGCAGATAATAGAACAGATGATTCCGCTGCAAAAGACGCAAAAAGTTGATCTGTTTCTCCCAAAAGGTAAAAAACACTTCCACAATCTGCTCCAGTGTATAGTGCCTGTCTTTTTGAAAATAAGTAATGTAGTCCTCACATCTTTCTAAGAAGCATTGCTGTAATACCTGCTCCTTCGAATCAAAGATCCGATAAAAAGTTCTCCTTGATAAAAGCGCATGTTCGGCGATTTCTGTTACGGTAATACGAGCGTAGTCTTTTTGGCTCATAAGATCCAACAAGGACTGCATCAACCATTGACGGGATTGCTCAGCGATGGGATTCTTTTCCTTTTCTACCAAACTCATTTTGGTCCTCCTGTCACACTTTTTTGGGATTGTAGCACTTGAACTTCTTCCATTAACAATCATGTCTTTTTGAATATAATATAAATTAGAAAGTGACACAAGTGAGACAGATAAAGGAGACTCAATTTTATGAATACAATAAATACGATTGTTTGGCTGTTCCCGGTTATTTTTATGCTGCATGACTTCGAGGAGATTATTTTTGTGGAGGCATGGAAACGGAAATATAAAAGAAAAATACAAACAACAAAAATGAAGAAGATTCCATTTGCCGATTTGGGAAGCACCCCGTCATTTTCCATTGGTGTATTGATTGAATTTTTCATTATTTCAGCTTTATCGCTCTCTGCTTGTATCTTTGATTGGTACTTTTTGTGGCTGGGATTATTTTTTGGATTTACCATTCACCTGATTGTGCATTGTATGTTGGCGTCGCAATTTAAAGGCTATGTACCCGGAGTGGTCACCGCAGTCCCGTTACTTCCGTTTTGCTTTTATATCCTTTGGATTTCAAATAAATTCCTTTCTTTTACCACAGCTCAATTATGGATCAGTTGTGTAGTAGGCGCTATTTTGATGCTCTTAATGGTGGCTGTTTTGCATAGATGTATGAAATCGTTTGAAACTTTTATCAAGAAGTGGGAAGTTTAATTACCCACAAATAGCAAATTTTTAAGGAGGTCTTTTGCATGGAGTTGGAATTTAAACAAGGTATGTATCACCTAAATCCTGATCCTAATTTTAACTTTCAGCTTAACCGTGTCATTCTTTGGGATGGAGGGGATTTAAACGATGTGATGCAGGCTGCCAAAAGGATTACAGACAGCACAAGCTGGAAACAGGAAATGATTTACCTTGGGGATCATGCACTCTCTCAAAACAGAATCCCTCAGGCAATTGCATATTACCAGATGAGCGAATTTTTTGATGGAAATCCTGGCAACAAGGAATACTATATAAAAGCCACGGAACTGTTTTATGAGTATTACCATTCTTATTTCGATGAGGGACGTGTCCAGATAATTCAAGTTCCATATGAAGATGTTATGCTGCCAATCATGGTTGCAAAAACTCAAAAACAATGTAAGGGCACCATTCTTTTACACGGTGTAACGATTCATGCTTTGAGGAAATGTTTTTGCTGATGTTATATCTTTCTGAACACGGGTATGATGTATATCTATTTGAAGGTCCTGGACAAGGCAACGTTCTTCGTGTTCAAGGGAAACACTTTACATATGCTTGGGAACGTCCGGTCAAAGCAATATTAGATTTCTTTCACTTGAATGACGTCATTATTATTGGTGTTTCTTTGGGAGCTATGCTGGCCCTGCGTGCTGCTGCACTTGATAAGAGAATTACAAGGGTTGTATCTTGGTCTGTTTTTCCGGACTTTCTTGACGTGGTTCTCGACCAAATACCAAAAAAGGTAGCCGGTATCGTTCGGTTTATGTTGAAACATAATCTTCGCATCGTTCTCAGCCCTATTCTTTGCATGATGAAATTGATACGGAAGAATGACCCATTATTTCAATGGGGTGTCAATCATGGAATGTACGCCTATGGAGCTGACAGCATTTATGATTATCTGAAGAAAGTGAGTAAATATCAGATTATGGATGTGGCCTCCATGATTGAACAAGATGTATTGATTCTTGGTGCCAACCAAGACCACCTCGTTGATTACCGAATGATCGGCAAAGAAATCAACGCACTTACCAATGCGAACTCTCTCACATTTCGCCTTTTTACTGAAAAAGAAAATGCGGGAAATCATTGCAATTTAGGAAACGCCAAACTGGCTTTAGATGTGATACTGCAATGGTTGACATTTTTAAAACAGCGTGATTTAGAAGTTAGGAAGAATTGAATTCATTTCAAGAATCTCATGTACATCTATCCTATTATACTCAACGTGTAACTCTTTTAACAGCAAAAAGCACGTCAGCAGCTTGCTGATATGCTTTTATTTTGCCTTCTAACATTTCCTATAAGCTTAACGCTTTAATTCTGTTTTGCTCCCATCAAGGAAGGTAAACTCAATCTTTCCATCTTTATGTACGGTTAGATAGTCGACCATGCTGAGCCAGACGTTTTCATCGAAAACTGTTAACAAGTCCTGCTTTTTCAAATCCTCGATAAAATATTCAACTTCATCATGCCTCGCTTGCTTATTAACAATAGTAGCTTTGACTTCTTTAAGCCTTGATTCTACAGTATTGAACCTGTTCACTAGACTCGTATATTTTTTCTCCCACATATGCTACGGTACATTTCCTTTTGCATAAATTTTTCCCACTTCACCAGCTGGGTGCAAAGTGGGTGCACTTTTTAACGTTAACATCCTGTGCACTCGACCCTAGAGCGTCGACATGTTTCCTCATACAGAAAAATCGCACTCAAAAACCGCAAGAACCCAGCTTAAAGCTGCCACACGCTAAACCTTTTAACAATAGCCCTCACTAAGCCTTGCTACACAAGGGCAAAAATGCACCCACCTATTAAGCCCTTGACATCAATACGACAGTCTCACGTGTATCAAGACTACCCTTATGATAACCATGCATCAATAAAAGAGCCTTAACGTTCATTGCAGGAGAGAAACTGGCAAGGGGAATGTCGTATGATGATAAAAGTCTAAGGCACTACAAACTGGGATTTGGATTTTACTTAAAATTGTATTATTTTATTAGCGATATCTTCTACAAATCGCTTATCGTGTTCCACAAATATG
>NZ_LWSR01000041.1:0-5075 GCF_001660745.1 Gardnerella sp. 26-12 | reverse complement strand
AGATGTGTATAAGAGACAGATACAAGGAGGTAATAATGCACGAGACAGTCAAAGAAGATCTTTTAAAAGAAGATTCACTTTTGGCTACATCTGTGTGGAGCGCGATGCTAGCTGGTAATCGTAAGTTTGCAGAAGGCTCATTAAATTGCCATGGACTTAGTGAAGAAACGAGATTATCTCTTATTGAAGGTCAGCATCCTGGAGCTGTTGTTCTTTCCTGTGCTGACTCGCGCGTGGCTCCAGAATTTGTGTTTGGTGCCGGTTTAGGTGATATTTTTTCTGTTCGCACTGCAGGCGAAGTGCTTGATGATGCTGTAATTGCATCTTTAGAATACGCTGTAAGCGATTTGGGAGTAAAAGTGCTTGTTGTTCTTGGACACGAGCATTGCGGTGCTGTACAAGCCGTTTTGCCGAATGTGCAAAAGCTGGTTTCTAAATACGGCGAAGATGAAGCAAACGAAATAATTGAGTCTAGCGAGTCAATATTGCTTCGTTCTTTAGGACCGGCTGCGCTCGCGGGTATTGAAGAAGACTTGAGCACGGACGATATTGAGCGCATTCACGTGTCTAATATGTTGACTGAAATTTGCGACAAATCTCAAATTATTCGTGAAGCCGCTTTTAACGATAACCTTATGCTAGTTGGCGCTAGGTATAGAATGAGTGATGGTTTAGTAGAGGTTCTTTCATGCTAAGTAGCATGTAGTCGCATTTTTAACAGAATTATTAATACGTTGTTAGGTTACAGATATGAATCAATCATCTAAAGATACGCTTGATGCAAATTCTGCAAATTCCACTAATTCTGCGAACTATCTTTTCTTGCTTGTCGGAGCTCCTTTAGTAGCTTTTATTATTGCAGCTGCTCCTGCTTTACAAGGGCAACATCCTTGGTTTCTCATTGATACAACAATTCGAGGTGTTTCCGGCTTGTTGCTACAAGCTATACCTTTTACGCTCATAGGTGTGCTTGTTTCTGCTGCAGTAGAAACTTGGGTAACTGCTGATTTTATTGAGAAACATGTTCCAAAATCTACAGCAAATGGTTTCTTGGCTGCCATATTAGCCGGCGTCTGTATGCCGGTTTGTGATTGTGTAGTCGTTCCAACGTTTTCTCGTTTAGTTGCAAGAAAACTACCATTGCCGTGCGCCATAACTTTTCTATGTGTAGTTCCTGTTGTAAATCCAGTATCTGTATTGGCAACATTTTATGCGTTTTCTGACGCTCCAGCTGTTGCTATTATGCGTATTGCGCTAGGTGTTGGTATTGCATTACTGGTTGGATTAACTTTTGTTATATTTCCTTCGAAAATCAATATTTTGCGTAAGAAAATTTTAGTAGAAAACGAATCTTCTTTACATTGTTCTTGCGAATTGAATAACGAAAGTAATCTCACAAAAAATAATATTGAAAAGCATAGTATTTCTGCGCAAATTCGCAAATATGTGCAGCATATACATCAGGATTTAATAAAATTAATTCCAATTATTGTATGTGGAACTATAGTTGCTTCTGTAATTCGCGCATGGCTCGGAGCTGATCCTGCTTCTCGCGTGCAAGTGAGTAATGTTTTCATTGCTATTCCTGTAATGATGGCTATTGCGTACGCAAGCTCTCTATGCTCCAGCTCAGATGCTGTAATTGCAAGAAGTTTAGCAACATCATTGCCTATGTCGTCGGTGCTAGTATTTCTGCTGTTTGGTCCTATGCTTGATTTAAAGAATACGCTTATGCTCGTTGAGGATTGCCGTGGTAAATTTGTGTGGCGCTTAACATTAACTATTGCTTTTGCGTGCTTCCTAGCGTCATTATTAGCTCACTGGGCTTGGGGGTTCATCGCATGAAAAAGCAAAAATGTGTTGAGCATAATGCTTGTAAAAAAATCACTTTAGCTCAATTGGTAGAAGCTATTTTATTGCTATTTTTTGCAGTCATAATTGCGGAAGTTACTTTAAGCGGTAGATATACGCTTTTTACTACGCCTAGAGCATATTATTATTTGTTAATTACTGCTATTTTGCTATTTATTTTGTCTATATGTGCTGCGATTGGATGGTTTTCTGTTTCTTCGCGCGATGTTTGGCGTATGTTTGTAGCTTTCGTTGTTCCTGCGCTACTTATTATTGTTCCTTTGCGTTACGCTCAAAATATTAGTGTAGATGGATTCGACCAGTATGCTGGCGGTCGTGCTATTGCTATTCGTAGCCAAAATTATCCTTTGCCAGGATTGTATGAAAAATCTCATGAGATAACAGTTGATGATGATGATTTCGGCTCCTGGTATGACGAAATCGATCATAATGCTGCAAAATATGATGGATACGCGATTACTCTTACAGGTTTTGTCAGCAGAGATTCTACGTTGAATGCAAATCAATTTAGGGTATCTCGTCAGCTTATGTCATGCTGTATTCTCGACATGTCTCCGTTTGGATTAGTTGCCGAAAAATCAAATATTGGCGAAATTCAAGATCATGAATGGGTGCGTGTTCGTGCACGCGTTTCTAGAGGCAATATTGGCATTCCTGGATATCAGCATCCTGGAGTTGTGCTGCACGTTATATCAATGCAAACAGCTCAAGCTCCAACTGGATATTTTTATCGCCCATAAATAATTTATCTTCGTTAATGGTGATAATTATTTTAGAATTGTTGATATCGCATAGAAGTAAACTAAGATAACAAGTATGGCGATTGGTTTTAATATTCTACTCATTATGATTTTTTTGCTATTTGGTTCCGTATTTGCGGCAACCGAATTAGCTTTAGTGAGCTTGAGAAGTTCGCAAATTGATCGCATGGAATTGCAGGATGCGCGTGGCGCTAGAGTTGCAAAAATTGCCCGCGACCCTAACACTTTTCTATCTGCTCTACAAATTGGAGTAACTCTTTCTGGCTTTCTTTCTGCATCGTTTGGTGAGTCTGCTTTAGCTCCGTATGTTGTGCCGGTTGTATGTTCATGGGGTGTTTCTTCGCACGTTGCTGGCCCACTTACAACAATCTTTCTAACTCTTGTTATTTCTTACTGTTCTATTGTTATTTCTGAATTAGTTCCAAAACGTATTGCTATGCAGCGTGCTGAGCAGATTGCGCGAGCGGTTGTGCCGGCGGTTGATGTTTTCTCAAAGATTTGCAAGCCTTTAATTTGGCTTATTGGAAAGAATACTAACGGTTTTGTGCGCATTCTTGGCTTTGATCCTAATGAGAAGGAAAGCGAAGTTTCTGACGAAGAATTGCGTGTTCTTGTCAATAGCAATAAACGTTTAAGTCAGGATGAGCGTACTATTTTGGATGATGTGTTTGATGCGTCTGAAACTATTGTTGCTGAAGTAATGCGTCCTCGTGCTGATGTTGAGTTTTTGGATGGTTCATTGAGCCTTGAAGAAGCTGCCGCGAAAATTCGTGAGCTTCCGTATTCTCGCTACCCTGTTATTGGCAAAGATTTTGATGATGTTATAGGTTTTGTGCATGTTCGTGATTTGCTAGATGTGCGTGATCCAAATGCAAAAACTGTTGCAGATGTAACTCGCGAAGGAATTAGTCTTCCTGGAACTTCCAAACTATTGCCGAGCCTGGAACTTCTTCGTAAACGTGGTATTCATTTGGCTGTTGTCATCGATGAATATGGTGGAACTGACGGTATTGTTACGCTTGAGGACATGACAGAAGAGCTAGTTGGAGATATTCGCGATGAATATGATTTGCCTGGTGAAACTGAGCAAAATAATGTGAATAAAACAACTGCTTTTGTAAATGGTGTTGCAAAAATTGATGGCGGTATGACCATTGAAGATTTTGCTGACATTACCGGCATTGAGCTTGAGGACGGTCCGTATGAGACTGTTGCAGGCTACTTTTTAGCGCATACTGGTTCAATGGGAAGTGTTGGAGCTGTTTTGCATGATGCGGATGGTTACGATATGACTGTGACTGCGGTTGATGGTAGGCGTATTGCGACGATTGAAGTGCGTCGCCGCGCGTAGTTTAAGCCATAGCAGTAGAATAATAACGGTATTAACAAACCTAAGGAAGGATAGAACATGGCTTTGTTGCATATTTTGCCAGGTCTCGACGAAGCGGCCAGTGAAAAGGCTGTTGCCATTTTACAGAATCGTTTAAGCCACGAGCAGGAAGCTGCTTTGGTGCTCAAGCATGCGCATTGGAATGTTACTGGTCCAGATTTTATTGCAGTGCACGAAATGCTTGATCCACAGGTTGCTGAAGTTTTGGCGCAGGCGGATGAAACTGCTGAGCGAATTGCAACTTTGGGCGGCTCTCCACTTGGCCGCGCAGACGATGTTGTTGCTGCTCGCACATGGAAGCGTTTTGCTTTGACTGGTCGCAAGTCTACAAAGGAGTATTTGCAAGCGCTTATTGAGTACTATAACGATATGATTGCAGACGATCGCAAGGCTATCGCGGAACTTGATGAGCTTGATTTAGTTAGCTCAAATATTATTCAAGATCATGTTCAACAGTTGGAAAAGTTCCAGTGGTTCATGCGTAGCCATCTTGATTAATTATTCTCTGTTTAATTTTTTTGATTCAAACCGCAACACGCTGTTTTCTTTTTATGGCGTGTTGCGGTTTGACATTTTCTGTGTCTGTGCTAATGTAACTACTTGTATGTTTTAGGCATACGAGTTGGGCCCGTAGCTCAGGTGGTTAGAGCGCATCCCTGATAAGGATGAGGTCGGAGGTTCAAGTCCTCCCGGGCCCACGATAGAATGACATCATTCTTTCGAATGGGGCTATGGCGCAGCTGGTAGCGCATCTGCTTTGCAAGCAGAGGGTCAGGAGTTCGAGTCTCCTTAGCTCCACGAACAGGGTTCTGATTGATTTTTCAATCAGAACTTTTTGTTTATCAATTTCTTTCTTGTCGCGTGCCCATTCAATTTTTGGGGAATAACCCAATTTTTTACTGATTACCCCTAATAAAATTAGGGTGACACCCTGATATTTGTCAGTGTTGTAAAAAATATAAAAATGTTTAAATAGTTGAATCTCTTCCCAGAGATTGCGGCATATATTTTGCTGTGGAACTATACACAATATATTGTTAACTTGAAAGGCT
>NZ_LWSR01000040.1:0-5328 GCF_001660745.1 Gardnerella sp. 26-12 | reverse complement strand
TGATTTGCTGAATAACTGAATAACTAACTGATTGGTTAACTAATTAATTTAATTAGTTAACCAATTTTAATTTAGTTAGGTTAATTATTGCAGCTAAATAGAGTCTATATAAAAAGCTAAAAAGTCAGAAAGCAACACAGGTCACTCAGCCTTTATGGTACACTATGTGAAAAGGAACTGGTCTTGTTGATTCGTTTATGCAAAAATCGGCAGCGATTATCACTTCCTACTCACGTTCAAACCAAGATTTTTGAACTGAACTGAGCAGGCACTAAAGTTGGAGTTCAAGTTTATAAAGATGACTAACATCCGTTAGACGCATCTACAAGAAGAAAGAAATCCATTTATGGGGAAAATGACTTATAAAAAATTACTTTGTGTTGTAGTGCTCTTCAGCTCGCTAGTGGGGCTAGCAGCCTGCGGTAACTCCGAAGCAAACAAACCAGTACCAACAAAAATAAGCCGTCATTCTACCAAAAAACATTCAAAACCAATCAAAAAAGCCTCAAAAAAGAAAATCGCCGAAGCTTTTGTAAAGGGACAAGAAGGGACTTTGGAAGCCCTAGGTGAAACTAAACGCGTTATTTGGGACGCTTATCCTGATCAGTTGGCTTACGTTAAAGATGCTTTCTATCACTGGACTCTTCAAGACGACTGGTTCCAGGTTAACACTGGCCATTATATGGTTGTAGACCGTTTGAACAGTTCAGGCATCTTATTAAAGAAACTCCAAAAAGGCATGCCAGTTAAATTAAACGGCAAAGATTACAAAGTGGCGGATTATAAAGACTTTGAGGGTGGCGGAAGCTCGGATAAGTTGCTAAAAGTATTCAAAGAGTACGTTGAGCAATTCCCTAAATCTGCTTACTTTATTCAAACTTGTCTCGATGCCAGAACTTATGGCGGACAACGTTTAGTAGTTCTTGACGTAGCAAAATAGTAAACGATTTAGCAATATAACTTAGATTAGTTTCCAAATTTTGTTGTCTTGAAAATATTGCCTGTTCATCAATATCGTTGATGAACAGGCAATATTTTTTAACTGATTACGCGACTGTATCGCATAACTTTAATTGCACAGTCGCTATGCTATACGAGTTATCGTGGCAAAAATTGCAAAATTAGCAAAAACTGCCACGATAACTTGGTATGTCACGCATTTGCTGGTTCTATTGCAATGCGTCCACCTAACGCTTGAACAACTTTCGCAATAGTTTGAAAGCTAGGATTGCCATCTCGTCTTAGGCTTTTGTAAAGGCTTTCCCTTCCAACCTCAGCTTTTTGAGCAATCTCTTTCATGCCTCGAGCTTTTGCAATATCGCCTATAGCAGCTTGCAACAAACGAGGATCGTTAAGTTCTGCTGCAGCATTGAGATACGCAATAACATCATCATCGTCCTCAAGATACTCACTCGCATCCCATTTACTTATATTTACCATTTTTTCTCCTCAATTAATTGTGCGAGAAGTATCTTCGCTTGCTTAATATCTTTACTTTGACTACTTTTATCTCCACCAGCAAGTAATAGCATTAGTTTTAAGCCTTTTTGTGCAAAATACACACGATACCCTGGTCCAAAAGTGAAACGCAGTTCACTAATACCATTGCAAACTGGATGTAAATCACCTACTGGCTTACCTGCAATTTCGCATAATCTCAGTCTCGCGTTAATTCGAGCTTTAGATTGAGTATCGCGAAGTTTTTCATCCAATTGCGATACTCATCTGTTTTAAGTATCTCCATAAAAGTATTTTATCCTGTAGGATACAGTTTTGCAATATAAGTAAACAATCATATCAGTTATCGTGACAGTTTTTGCTAATTTTGCAATTTCTGCCACTATAACGTATGTGTTTGGGTTGATTTTTGCAGCATAAAATTTCTACTGAGCCAAAAATAACAATTACAAGTATTGCCAATTTTACTGTGTCGCTAAAAATAGTTACAGCTGATTACATGACAGTATTTTTTATTACACTGAGAGCCATTGCACAATTTATTTGCGCAGCAAAATAGCGTTTTAAATAAAGGAGTTATGCGGTGAAGTGCTTAGCAAAGACAGTAGCTGCAATAGTTACAACAGTGACAATGTGTCGCAACCAGTGGTAGGTAAATCATTATGAAAAAGCAAATCTTGGCTTATTTTAAGCGACTTATCAAACGAGAAGCTACTTATATGCCGTTAACATTTATTGGCTTGCTTGGAATTTTTGCAATATTTAGTGGCAATACAATTGCTTACATTTCATCTCCAAATAGGTGGATTGAAACATTTGTTTTTACACTTATTGTTGCTTTTGCACGTGCCTTTATACCTGATAATCGTTATTGAACAATTTATTTCATGAAGATTAGCGAAATGCACACAGCACTTCGCTAATCTTCTATTTCATATTTTCTAAGTTATATTACGGTAGATTTTAATCCTATTTGGTTGTTTTTATTTATCAGTAACTTTTCGGTTACTGTCTAAGATGCTAATATGCAATATTCATAGATTACATTAAGAAGAAGGAATGTCATGAGTCAAGATTTTGGAGTAAAAAATTGGAATCCATCTGCTGCAGCAAATATTAGTAACGATGACGATAATCTTTCTGAAGAAGATTTTGATAAATTGGCTGCAGAGCTTGAGCAATTCTTTACCAAGTATGTAGTGTTAGAAAATAATAAGTTTGTAGTTCATGACGATGCGATTATTGCCGATGGTTATGAAGAATATTTAGAAGGCTTTCACATCTTAGCAGAAAAATTCACTGCTGGTCTTGAAGAGGACAGGTAGCGTAAATTAACCACGATAAAGCGAGAGTCTGATTGATACTAGTTTAGCGGAATAACAACATTGACCAACCATGCATCATCATCTTTTTGCGCGTTTAAAGATCCACCTAAACGTTCCACGGATTTTTTGTGGAATAGTAGTCCTTTGCCAAAAACAAGTCTTCCACCAAACTTATTCGACAACGAATTCATACACATTATTTTGCATTCTCGCTCATCAACAGTAACGTTCATAGAAAAGTCAACGCTAGTACTGCAATGCTTACGAATATTAGTAAGCAACTCACTGCACATGCGAATAGCACATTGAGCTTTTTCAGTACTAACAGTTGCAGATGCAGCAAAATCACCACTCCCCGAACTTTTATCAACCACTGTTAGAGAACCATAGTACCCAAGCTGCTCACAAATTTGCCGTTCAGCCTGTAAACGCGCACGAATATTGCATAAGAAATCAGCCAAATTCATGCAATCATTGCTATTAGAACTATAAACAAACTGCGTACTAGCAATATTTGAATCTAAAGAATCATCATACTTTTGTTCAGTTTGCTCAAGCAGGCTGATAACAAGTCTCGCTTTGGAAAGTGCATTACGCGAATGTTCAATAATCTGCTCTAACGATTCTTTTGTATGTTCATTGTTCTTAGCATATAAAGCATCCGTTGCAAGCAGTGTAATATCCGTAATCTCATTGTTCACATCGTCATGCAATTGCAACGCAACCGACGCAATATAAGACTGGAACTTACTTCGTACAATATCCATTTTTGCGCGATTATTTTCTTCCAACATGTTCAAATATTTGCGCAAAACGTAACCACAAATCATGGAAATAAGAATAAAACAAGGAAAAGTAAGCGAAATGTACGCAATTTTTGCAAAGTAGATAATATTCAGCGAAACTATGTACGCACAAAGCAAATACTTCCACGAATCATAAAAGCCTGCAACAAACATGCTAGCAATCAGCGCAAAAAGCACGCAAGTTGCATTTACACCTGGTACTGCTAACGTTACGCAATACAAAATCGGAGTTACGAGTGATACTTGACGCGGAAAAGCAATCAAAAGAAATATTGCAAACATCCAAACGTATTGACACGCAGATTGCTGCGGGTTATGCCACAGCCCAGCTGTATTGCACGATTGCACATCCATTGACACTACAAGAATCGCCAATATTATGAATAAAGTTCGCTGAATTTTCCAGCTTTTAACCAACTCAATAACGCGCGAAAATGTTTTCATTAACATGCGTTATCCGTTTCTTGAGAAGGATTCGGATGATTCTGAAGCGAATTATTAAAATATTGCAGATTGCTAGTTTGCTCACGATTTTGCATTGCAGCAAACGCGGATATTGCTTGCACTCGGTTAGAAACATGCAATTTTTTGTAAATCCTATGAATATGCGTGTTAATAGTGTTTGGCATAAGACCAAGTTGAGCCGCAATCTGATTTGTTGTGCAACCTTTAGAGAGCAGATCCATGATTTTTAGTTCTTGAGGCGGCAAAACGCTACGCGACCTTGATTTAGAAAGCCTAATAAAAGATTCTTGCGGAGTAGCAAAATCGTAAGCAACATCTCTAACACATCGGCAGCCATACACCTTCTGATTATCGCAATATTGCAAAGCTTCTGCTAGTCCTTTGAAATTGTCTTTAGCAACCATTGCCTGCCCACCAACTTGCGCTACTGACGAAGCGTAGGATCTACAGTCATACGAAGTCATACCAATTAAAATAATGTTATTGTTTTTCTCGCGAATTGCGCGTATTACCTCTACTCCAGACATGTCTTTCATTGACATATCAATCAAAATATAATCCGGAGTCGTTTTTGTTACTTGGCAATATTTCAAAGCTTGCACGCCTGATTTTACGCACCATTTGCACACGTACTCGCTTGGCAAAAGCTTGCTGAGCACGTTTCGCATAACCGCTAAAACTAGTGGGTCGTTATCTACTATTGCATACGTTTTTTGCATAATGGCTTTCTTGCAATCTTATGCTACTTTTCTTATATTCTACTTTATAAGCATGCGCAAAGTAGGGCAAATCGTGTAGTAATAAATGATTACAAGTAATGCATGTAAGTCAAATGTGATTATAATAAGTAACAATATGCAGCTTTTAGTTGCGTTGAAAATTCATTTTCAATATTGATTGCAGCAGGATTATATGACAAAACGATTAGTAGTATTGCACTCCGCAGAAGTAGCTGCGATGGCACTTGCCTCAACAGCTGCTTTTATGCGTAGCTTTGGCTTTTTCGTTTTGTGGCTTGTTTTAGGACTTCTTTCTGTTGCATTGTATTCTTATGCATATTTTTTCTTGCGCAAAAGCGTTATTAAAGCAAAAAATGCGTATATAGGAAATAATATATCTAATCTTAACGGCGCAGGCGCTAACAGCATAAGTAGTGATGTTGAGAATATAGAAAACAACAAAGATTACATAACAACTCTTGAGCAAAAACGCAAAAAAGTCGAATCACAAAATAAGCAAATACTTAGTAATTATCCTGTCTCTTATACACATCT
>NZ_LWSR01000004.1:0-34760 GCF_001660745.1 Gardnerella sp. 26-12 | reverse complement strand
ACATAATTGTTTTTATCGTTTTTGAGTGCAAAACTATTAAATTTTTCGATTTATTTCGTAAATGTGAATTGTCTTACATATGTCTAATTAGAGTATGACTTTTATTTTTACTCAATTAGAAGTTTTTATCCATTCTATAGCTAGTTGCACGCGATCACGCATCCCCAGTTTTGCAAGAATACGAGAGACAGCTTTTTTGGCTGAATCAGGTTCAATAAAAAGCTTCTCAGCAATTTCTGCATTATTGAGACCACATGACACAAGGCTTACTATTTCAATTTCATGTTCTGTTAGAGCATCAAATTTAGCTCTAGCTATTTGCACATCTTGACTTGCACTGATTTGAGAAACATGACGAGCTAATATCTTTCCTGTTATTCTTGGAGTTAGCACAGCATCTCCTGCATTAATAGCTTCAATAGCAGATATAAGTTGCGGTCCGCGCACATCCTTTAGTAGGAAACCGGAAGCTCCAGAACTTAGCATTTTAAATGCATAGTCGTCATAATCATAAGTAGTAAGTGCAAGAATCTTAATATTTCTGTATTTAGTTTTAATATGTTTTGTCGCAATGATCCCATTCATAACAGGCATCCTAATATCCATAATTATTATTTCCGGCAACTGCTCACCCGATGCAGATAACCTTTCAAGCATATCTAATGCAACTAGCCCGTTTTCACAAGATCCTATGACAGTACATGTAGCAGATTTGTTAATTATCATTGAAAATCCATAACGGATAGCTTTCTGATCATCGACAATAATAACTCGGATTTTTTTGCGATCAATCATAGATATTTTCCTTTGGTATAATTGCATGCACTCTCCAGCCACCTCTAGCATAGACCCCTGCAGTAATAGAGCCTCCAATACTGACTAAATCAGCAGCGATATGAGCAAGACCATAACCAGTAGACGGAGTCTGTTCATGAATACCCATCTGTTTGCCATTATCAATTACAACAACTTCGAGTTCTCCTTTCAACGTTATGGTGATTTGAACACTAATTTCTGTAGCATGTGTAGCATGTTTCAAAGTATTCGTTATAGATTCGCGAATAATCCTGTATGCCCATTGAATTTGAACCCCCACTTCTGGAACTACTGGTGTTATTTCTAGCTGTGCACGTATTCCAAGTTTATTGATTCCTGCAACCAGTTCTTCAATATCGGTAATAGAATGTTCCTTATTACTATCTTGTTCTCCACCAGATATCGAGTTAACTAGAGTTCTCGTTTGCCGTAAGCCACTTCTAGCATATTCGTTGATAAGTTTCACTATTTCATGCTGTTTCACATCTAAATCATCATCTACTTGCAGACCCTCAGTGAGGCTAATAATTGCGGTAAGACAATGTCCAACAGAATCGTGTAGCACAGTTGCCATTCTCGTAGCTTTCTCATTAACTCGTGCTTGGGATTCACTCTCATGTAGTTCAGATAATATGGCTTGTTCTTGTTGTTTCTCTCTGACCTGATTTGCTCTCATTCGTATTAGAGCAGCAGTTAGAGATGTAAATACAAAAACAGAAATGGCAGGAATAATTAATTTCCTGCCGAAGACTACATATCCATAAAGAGTTGATAAGACAACTCCAGCACCTAAGGCTAATATACCTATTAACATTTTTCGCATATCAAGCAAACATATACCTGAAGAAGCCAGAATATACATGGTAAGCAATCCAATATTTACATCTCCACAATAGGCAGATATACTAGCGGCCATAAGAGATAAAGCAACAGAAATATGCCAATATCGGCGCCTACCAAATACTGCAATAGAAGTTAGCACAACCGTCATCCACACTATAATCGGATCAGCATCACTACGTAATCCAATTATTATTTGATAGATAGTCGAAAGTATTCCAATAATCCATACCGGCTCAGAGTTATTTATCCAAGCTGCATATATTTGGTCAAAGAACCCAAGCCGGTAACTACTTGAGGATATTCGTCTAGCGTTATAATCGTGATGAAATAAAGCTTTCTCACGCATATAAGTGCTCATAGCCTTGCTCGTTTGAATTGAACCTTTATGAATATCATTCCTAAAATTATCCACATTAGATTCATCATAACAGAGATAACAATCGAACCTACCGCATAAAAATCACCTATACAACGTACAGCACTTGCATACGCAAGAAGAGCCGGTGGATAAACAACAGATAATGCGGGTGCAACAATAGCCATTCCAAATCCTATGAGTGATGAAACCAACACAACTGTAACAATTGAAGAAAATCCTGAAAGGCGAACCCCAATACCCACTACAATCAGTTGCCAAGCTGTCATCGCTAATGCAATCGCAAATAAACGAGGAACTAGAGAAAATACATCAGAAATATGAAAATGAAGAAATATGCCAGCAACAAGTTGTAAAGTGCCAAACAGCAATACAGAAAACATAGAAATAACAAAGGAATGAAGCGTCAATGTTGTAATATACTTATTAACAACTCCAATAGCCTTTAAACGAGCAATATTACGGCCATTATGCTCATTAGACATTTTCTGCGCTTGCAGTGCACCAAGCAATATAGGAAAGAATAATGTCGTTGGCAACAACGCAGACTGACCCCATACTGCTAAATAGGTAACTCCTTGAGCCTTGAACTCTGCTTCATATGACTCATATTGACTAATTCCCATAAGCAATCCAAGAAAAGACGTACACAATAAAGCAATCCAATACCAAGTAATGTTATTTTTCCTACATTCCCAAGCAAATGTTTTTTTTATCATTGTTCCACCTTTCTAATTTTAATCAAAAACATGCACACACTAGACCAGAAAATCCCAACAATCACTGCTACTACGCCAAACAGTAGTGCTTCGGAGCTAATAGTAACCACGCCACCAGTTGAACCAAGTACCGGATTCGCAGCACTAACAATACCCCAAGGCAAAATCCAAGATAAATAATTTAAACCAGCAAATGGAAGTGCAGATGTACCTATAGCAGCAACCACAGCCATTCCAAGAGTCACACCTTGTTGTGAAAATTGTGTAGCAGCCCATGTATGTATAGCACTTACAGCAATCGCATCTCCTACCAGTGCAAGTAAAGCAGATAATGATATTATTGTAATGTTGTTTGGTCTATTAAATCCATATATTAACGATGATACGAGCGCTAATGCCAAAATGAAAACAGCAACTAGCGTAGTAATCATTATAGTTACAACAAGATTTGCACCAAACTGGCGACTAGCAGAAATTCCCATAGAACGCAGTTTAGTATCCATACCACCATCACGCGATGTGGTTACCACCCTAGAGGCGACAATTGCAGCAATAATCGGTAACACGTAGATAGCTAACATCATCACCTCATTCAATGCTAGCAAATAAAGGTGAATCTCTTTGGGGCCACGAGCACGTTTAGCAAGCGCTGCACCCAACCATAAGCCAACAACAGCAATGAATAATAATGTAATCAGCAAAATCTGTCGATGACGCAAACTTTTTAGCGTTAAAATAAACTGCTTCATTTTGCGACCACCTTTGATGTGTAAATTGGATCTGTTAGTTCTAAGAATGCTTCTTCCAAAGATTGACGAACCATTTGTACCCTATATACTTTCACATTTTGATTCACAAGATGTGCAACCAAATTTGCTACTACTTCATTAGATATAATTGGCAATATTAGGGATCTACTAGCCTCTTCCACTTTATAATCAATACCACAATTAGATAATAGAACTACTGCAGATTGCATATCAGAAACTTGTAGTTGCAAGTACCCTGCAGAACAAATATCCTGCATACGCCCCTCAAAGCGTAAAGTTCCTGCTGAGATAATCCCCACATAATCAGCCATCTGTTCAATTTCAGAAAGTATATGAGATGAAATCATCACCGTCGTACCACGGTTATGCGCCCAATTAACAATTAGCTGACGCATTTCTACTACACCAGCAGGATCTAAACCATTTGTTGGCTCATCTAAAATCAACACAGGTGGATTCGCTGCCAAAGCTAACGCTATACCTAGACGCTGCTTCATTCCTAAAGAAAACGCTTTCACTGGTTTTTTACCAGTTATACCTGAAAGCCCAACCATGTCGAGTGCTTCTCGACCTTGAGCACGAACAATGCCAAGATAATCGCAAACCAAATCAACGTTCTCTAAGGCACTTAAATTAGGATAAAATGCCGGACCTTCTATCAACGATCCTACCAATAACCCCGGCAACACTTTCTTAGAGCTACCATTACTTGCAGAATTCCGAAACTCTACAATCTGACCACTTGAAGGTTTAACAAGACCAAGCAACATCTTCATAGTTGTTGATTTGCCAGCACCATTTGGTCCAAGAAAACCATAGATGCTTCCACGTGGAACATGAATAGACAAATCCCGCACTACAGCCTGATCACCATAGACTTTTGATAGTCTACAAGTTTCAATTGCATACTTAGACATTAATATCTCCATTCATTTGTGATTTGTAATAATTTCGATACATTTCGCTACTATTCAATAGCTGCGAATGTGTACCAATTTCTGGTGATGCAATATCACTGAAAAATATAACTTTGTCTTGTGGTTTCAACATTCGTAAGTTGTGCGTAACTAACATAATTGATAATTGTTTGTTGTTTTTAAGATTCGAATGAATAGTTTTTATAAGTTCTTGATTTAACCCAATATAAGGCTCATCCAAAAAAACCCATCCGTTTTGAGCCGAAACAAGAGCGCGAGCAATAGCTAATCTCTTTTTTTCTCCACTTGACAAATTAGAAGCATTTTCCAACAATAAGGAATCCAATTTTAAAGGAAATTCTTTTATACGTTGATCTAAAGAAACTATTTCCAGTGCCGACCAAAGTAAGTTAGCATCTTTTTTATCATATTCACCCACAAGAAATTCTCGGATGGTAGATCCGCCTAAAGGTGTATCAGCTAACGAAACTCCAACTTTATCGTTAAAACTACTCGGCTGATACAACAGACCTTGATGAGGTATTAAACCAAGCAGAGTCTTAATAAAGGTTGTTTTTCCAATACCAGATCTGCCTATTAGAAATACCTTCTCTCCAGGAGTGAAATGAATAGTCCCATAATCTAAATGTTTATTTCCTGGTAAAGTTACGCTCAAATTTGTAGCAACTAATTCAGAGCTAGAAGAATCTTCGACAAATAATTGTTTAGGTTGCGTAGCAGTAAGGTCATTATTCCTATCTAGATTTTGTCGTACAGTTACATATCCAGTAAACGAGTTAAGCACATCTTTTAATCCTGATACAGATAGTGCTGCACATGATTGTATCATTAGCATTTCACCCAGGTTAACACTGCCCATTTTGAAACAAAATGCTAGATAAACGGCCAGAAAAATATTTGAAGCATATGTGAAAAAAGAAGAGAACGACTGAGCTAACGTAACTAGTTTTGTTAGCGATAGATAACTAGACGTTAGTGAATCATTTAATTGAATCCATTTATCTGCAATATAATTGGTTTTACGAGTAGAAATAAGAACAGCAATATCTTCAATATCATGTTGAATTCTAGTTGATAAGTTTTGCTGAGATTGAATAAAATCAAACGTCAATTCTTTTTGTCTATTAACAATGAAATAGTTAATGGTTGCAAAAAAAGCTAACCCTAAAAGTAGAACGACTGAAATAATAGGGGTAAAATAGGCTATGAATCCAAGAAGGACAGTAGAAGATATAGCTGAAAACAGTTGAGGAATGATTGCCTTTTGTAGCGTATCACGCACCGTAGTGCGTAAAGCTAACTTCTCGATTAAAGCACCTATGCTGGAACGTTCGAAATAAGATAATGGCTGTTGTGTCATTGATTTGATTAGACGATTTGAATAAGCCCTATCAAAATCTCTAGCCCCTTTTTCTAATGCTTTTACCTGCACAAAATAATTCAATACAGTAATTAGCCCTATACACCCTACTGCTATAAACAAATAGTTAAAACTATTGTTTTTCTCAACTATACAACGCAATAACGCAGCGTATAATAATGAAACACCTTGAATACAAATAAAAGAAAGCAGCATCCACAAAAAACCAGTTTTTGAAAATAAAGAAAAAACATTAGTTTTTTTCACAGGATCTTTTTTATCGATTTTCACTTTTGATGAAGAATCTTTAGAAATCGACAACACTGTTCCTGAAAAAATTCTACTAAGTTCATCAATACGGATACGTCTTATACCGTATGCTGGATCGTTTATAACTAAAAACTCTTTTTTTACTTTTGATAGCACAACATAATGATTGTTGATCAAATGTAAAATCAAGATTGAATCACTTTGCTTGGCATATTCCAACAACTCTAAAGAATTAATACGATATGCTTTTAACAGTAGACCATATTTTTCACATAAAGATCGCAAACTAGATGCTCGTAATCCATCAGACTCAAATAGGTAGTGTTCAGGATTAATCGAATATGGATCTCTGCTAATCCCATAAGCAGACAAAACCATGGCAAAACATGCGAGTAAACAATCTTTTTCTGACTGTTGTTTAATCATTTTCATTTGCATCACTCCTTACTGGAATAAGAGGAAACAAAGTTGCTTTGTCATTAGAGAGTTCATCGAGGAACAATTTAATCCCTGCTAGTCCTGTCATAAGTCCTAAAGATTGAAAACGATTATTACCGAACCCACATCCAAAATCAACAATATAACGTAGGAATAGTTTAATCTGACGACTCAATTCAACACTTTGATTTACAGATAAAAGACCTTGCTTATCAAGAAATATTAGCAACTTAAGGTTACCTGAAATGCCATGGCACATAGAAAAACTTGTTAATGAATAAAAGCTAGAAAGAATATGTTGAATCCCTAAATGAATTTCTTCACGAGCTTTTTGACGTTCAAAATAATCTAGAAATCCTACTGTTTTATCCAATTCCAATAATAAATATCGGCTAAGAACCATACCAGTTGTTCCATTACACCAGTTAGCAGTTGGAATTGATGGAATATGACGCGTATCCACCCATAAACCACTTGCATTTATAAATGAATCATCTGTCTTTATAGCTTTTAATCCAAGATCGACGTATTCTTCGTTATGGAGAACTATTCCAGCCTTAAGAAGCGACAATCCTATGCCAGCATTACCATGCGCAAAGCTGGCATTAGCTTTTCTTACTTCATTTCCGATAGGCCATCGCAAAATCCCTTCTTCACAGATCATTTTTTTCTTTAAACTGTATGCAGCTTCTTGAATAAGAACATGCGTATAATCAGTGTTCATATCAGCCAAAGAAAAAATAAAACCCGCGTTCCCTCCAAGAACATCATGAACACTATCTTTTCGAACACAATTCAAGATTTCATTAATATTGCACGATAAAAATCGATTACGATCTTCACCAACAATCAAACGAGACATATAACTCAAATAAACTGAACTAGATGTAAATTGACCATTCTTATCATCGGGAAGACTATTTTTAAGAACAGTCTCAATACCGTCTCTTCCAGAATATAAATTACTGGAAACAACATCAATAACTAGATTGTCCCGATCATCAACATTGGCTCCAAACCAATATCTATTCTTCGAATTATGTTTATCAATTACAGCATACTTTGTAAAGAATTCTTCAATACTAAAAGATAAATCGGAAGCTATCTGTGTTTGTGACTTTAGCGCAATTAAACTATTTTTTTTGCAAGTCTCACAATAGGTTATCCATTGCGTGTTTTGCACTGTAGCTACACCTTTAAGAGAAAACTCAATCACATCAACTTGAAATTTAAGATCTTTTGTATTCAGCCTTTCAAGTTGTTGTTTCATTAAAGTCATAGGAGTCAAAGAAAGCTCACATAGTAGCTGTTTATTCCCACCATAAAGATCTTTTGAATTTGCTCTACAGTAAAAAGACGGAATAAGTCCAACTTCTAGAACCGAACGCTCGTAGTCAACTAAATTTGAAGATAAAATACCATACTTCTTTTCGCAAAAAATCTTCCAAATATATTCCTTACGTTCTTGAAAACGATATGATTTCAACGCCTCTATAACAGCAGCATATTCTCGGGTATTACGTAATAAAATTCTACTTTCTATAGATGTAGCAACACTTTCTAACTTAGCAATCAACTCCTTACGCACTTTAAGAATAGCTGTATACGTATAATGAAAACCATCTAATATATCATCGTAATAATCTTCCCATGCCAAATTTTCTTCACCATCATATTTACTTAAGAAGGGAGAGGCAGTGTTAGTAGAGACTATTCTATCTTTTCTCTCAAACCTCATATCTAAAGTTCCTATATCAACCAGTTCCTTAACAGATCTAAGTATTCTCTTTGAAGATATAGCACCAACATCATCACGCTCAGATTGATTTGCAGCTAGTGGAAGCATTCCTGTCATAAGAACACTGTTATTTATCCGCTTCAATAGTTTATAATTAAAACTAACATCATTCTTGCGATAACTTTCATTTATATTTAACGCACCTAGTGTCTCATAATCAATAATTACAGGATATTCTCCATGAGCAATAATATTTTCATAATGCAAATCGCTCATACGCAACGCATAAGCCAAACACATAATTTGTCCAAATCTCCGGTAGTATCTTGAAGCCTGTTCTTTTGATGATAATGGTTTGCGATCAATAGATTCATACCAAGAATGATCCCCCAAATTTAAACTTTTTGGCCAAACCAAATCCAATATTTTCTCATCTTCAGATATTAAGCTCCATAGAACTTCCAATACTTGTAAATTACCATTTGAGCCACGCTTCAAATACAACTTAAAGTCTTTTGATTCTACTAGGAAAGAAGGAGGTGTTTCATGTAAATCACCGCAAACTTTAGTTAATATTTTATTNATWCAATATTGTAATCTTTATAAGATATTTTGCGCGCAAATTCAGAACTTTAGAATTTTAATTGCTTACGATTTGCGTACTTCCACCTCTCGTAAAATCAAGCACTGCACCTGCAAGATACGGCAACGAAACAAGATGAGTGTCTTTTTGCAAAGTCTCCAACGCATCTTCACGAGCCATAGCGATAATCTTTGCATCCTTAACAACTCGCAAAATCTTCAAACTCGAGCGACCACCCGACTGCTTATCGCCAAGAACATCGCCAACATTGCGCAATTCCAAATCTTTCTTAGCAATTACGGCACCATCTAGCGAATTTTCAACAACTTGCAAACGTTCTTGAGCAAGACTTCCATCCTCAGTTTGCGCAACCAAAAATGCCCAAGAATTCGTGCCACCACGCCCAACACGTCCACGCAACTGATGCAATTGCGCAAGACCAAAACGATCCGCGTCAAAAATCACAATGCAACTCGCTTGAGGCACATCAACACCGACCTCAATAACCGTTGTAGCTACAAGAACTTGCACATCTCCGCGCGCAAAACGTTCCATCGTTTCGCGTTTCGTAGCATCATCGTCGCGACCAGTAAGCTTAGCAAAAGTAACGCCTTTAAATTGCGGCAAAGCTGAAAGCCGCTTCAAAATGCCGTTAACTGTATGAAGTTTGCGCAAAGAATCTGCGTTATTTTCTTCAGATTGATTAGATTGCACAGATTGCGAAACATCTTCAAAACCTTCAGATTCATCGCTACCAAAATCCCTAGCAGAACCACTACCAGAATCCTCATTAAAATCATCATCAATATGCGCGCAAACAACATACGCACGCTCACCTGCATCAATGCGAGCACGAATATGCGCAAACATTCTCGCCATAGTATTCGCATCCGATTCTTGCACAACAAAAGTGCGAATAGGTTTTCTACCTCCAGGCAATTCAGTTAAATACGAAGCATCCAAATCACCGAACCACGTCATAGCAGCAGAGCGCGGAATAGGCGTTGCAGTCATTACTAAAAGATGCGGTGTAAAAGACTTTTCAACACTATTATGCGAATCTACGCTCATTTTGCGCAACAAAACATCGCGCTGCTCAACACCAAAACGATGTTGCTCGTCAATAATTACCAAAGCTAAATTAGTCGGCTTAAAAGTCGATGAGAACGCTGCATGAGTTGCAACAATAAGCGAAGGCTCTCCACTTGCCACACTCGCTAGCGCACGTCTGCGATCCGCAAGTCTCATGCCTCCAGTTACGACGATTACAGGCACTTTTAGATTCGCGCGCGTAATCATTTGGCGCAAATTTTCGGCATGTTGAGACGCCAGAACTTGAGTAGGAGCCACAAGCACAGCCTGATAGCCTGATCCAACTGCCTCGAGCATTGCAGCGAGCGCAACAACTGTTTTTCCGGAACCAACTTCACCTTGAAGCAAGCGACGCATCGGATGGTGCTCACGCATGTCACGTACAATCTCATCAATTACATCTTTTTGACCTGCAGTAAGCTCAAACGGCAAACTTTCCACAAATTCATTTCTTATAAGAGAATTATTACAAGATTTTGCTTGATTATCTTTAGAATCTTCACGAGATCGCAATACAGCTACTTGGGAAATAAAAGCTTCTTCATAGCGCAACGAGTCAACAGCTTTATAAAATTCGTCAACTGATTGCGGATTATGAATTGAGTATATTGCTGACGCTCTAGTCATGAGGTTACGTTTTTTTAGCACTGATTCAGGCGTAATGTTTGGGATTTGCAGGGATTCAGTAGTGCAAACTGCGGAATTTTTAGAAGCTGCGAAATCTTCAGAATATTTAGAAAGTGCAGAAAGTATAGAAAGTATAGTTTCGTGAATATGCTCGCTGGAAATCCTAGAATTTGCATGATACACGGGCATAGGAGCGCTCATACGCGCCAAACCATCTTCCACGCTTCTTACAGTATCGCGAGATTGATGCAAGCTATCGCTTTCTTTTACAGCAGATACAGTAAGAATTTGAGGATGCGTAAATTGCAATTTACCATTAAAAGCGCTAGACGTACCGCCAACAACAACCATTTCACCAACATGCATCTTTGCCGAAAGCCACTGAGCGTATTGACGATTTTTAGAAAAATAAATAAGTTGAGCTACCACTTGCATATCTTGCAAAACGTTAATTTCGATTCTAAAACCGCGACGAGCGTTCATAGGCACAACGTTAATTGACTGAACTTGCGCATAGAAAGCCACTTCTTCGCCAATTTTTATATCTTTTAAGTTCGCAATTCTCAATGGACTTGTGACTCTAAACGGGTAGTAAGTCAATGCGTCTTCGACTGTGACTATGCCCAAAGATTTTAATGCAGAAACGCGTCGCTTATTGCTGATTATTGCACAAAGCGAAGTATGCATTTTGGCTGAGTTCGTGGGCGTATTTAGCATATTTCGATTATAAATCATTCGCAATCAGGAATATAACGTGCGCACGAAAAAATATGCAAATACAAAAAAGCCCCGAGCAACACTCAGGGCCTTACAATTTAAACGCAATACAATGCGCGAATCACGCCTCAACGCGCTGAACCTTGCCAGCCTTAATGCATTTCACGCACACACGAAGGCGAACGTTCTCGCCATCAATGGTGGTGCGAACCGGCTGAAGGTTCGGGCGGAAGGTGCGCTTATTGCGGATATGCGAATGTGAAACAGTGAAACCAGTCTGAGGTCCCTTGCCACATACTGCGCAACGAGCTGCCATAATTGGACTCCTATTTTCTTTGACTTGCAAGTCTTGCGTCATTCAAACACACGAACTACTTACGCAAATTACTTACGCACATTGCATAAACAAATAAGCACGCTTGAACGCACAACTACACAAGTATATCACTTACCAAGACAATCCGCGCGCACGAACTCAGTCTTTTCTTGTAAATCCTTGACTGTCTTGCATCCAAGAAGAGCCATAATCACCCTAATTTGCTTCTGCCAGTTATCAATTTGCAAAGAAAGCGCATCCTCACCTTCATGCATAAGCGTATGCAAAAACTCGCCAGCGACACCAACTGCAGAAGCACCCAAAGCCAACGCACGCACAACATCCAAAGGCGTGCGAACTCCTCCACTTGCGAAAACTTCCATATTTTTTAACGAATCACACTTGCGTATGTCAACCAGCGACTCAACAGTAGTAAGACCCCAATCAGCCAAATAATCACAGTCGCCTAAGTTCCTGCGAGCATTCTCTATTGTTACAAAATTAGTTCCGCCACGACCAGAAACATCTACAGTGCGCACTCCAACATCTTTAAGACGATGAACATCTTTAGCAGAAATTCCGCATCCAGTTTCCTTCACAATCACAGGCACGCTTAGTGCTTCGCACGCACTGACAATAGACTCAATATTGCACAACCAATTTCGAAAATCGCGATCGCCTTCTTGCATAACCAACTCTTGTGCAGCATTTAAATGCACTTGTAACGCATTCGCATGAATCATGTTTACAGCACGCAATGCATCAGACACACTAGTTCCAGCGCTAACATTTGCCATCACAAATCCATGTGGATTTTCGCTTCTTATGACACTGAAAGTGCTGAGTAAAGTTTCGTCTCGAAGAGCAGCACTCAAAGATCCACTCGCCATAGCAACAGAATTTTTTGCAGCAACTCTAGCAAGACTTGCATTCACTTTTTTAGCAGCATCACTTCCGCCGGTCATTGCGTTAATATATATCGGCGAGCACCAATGCACAGAATCGCATACTTCGCTTCCTAGCACGTTCACGCTAGCGTCAATTTCTTCAAGCGCAACTTGTGGCAAAGCATTCGGCACAAAACGCACTTTGTCAAAATCTGAATCTGCACGAGTTTTATACTGCTTGTCCGCAAGCGCAATATGCGCGTCTTTGCGGTTTTGTATTGTGCAAGATTGAGCAGATTGTGCATTAGGTTCGCAACTCTTAGCAAACGCGTCTAATACAATATTTTCAGAAGGCTTACCAGTTCCAAAAATTTCCGTAACATCAATATTCAATGGCTTTATTCCATTGGCTTCCCAAGTAGATTTCATAGTTTCAATTACATTATTGTCATAAATTGTCGACAGCGCAATTGCACAATCTCCCCCGCCTGCGCCGCTAGTTTTTGCAGGAATACCGGCACAAGTCGCAATTTCAATAAATTTTGTAAGTTCATGCGTTTCGATAACAGTTCCAGTAAGAGCACTTAATTTTTGTAACAACGCACGATTTTGAGCAAAACCGCTAGAAATTTCGCTTATTTCAAACTTTTCAATTGCGCGCGCAAGTTTTTGCACGCAAATCTCACTTTGTTTGCAAAAATCTTCGTAAGTAAAAAGTTGATTTTTATTGTCAAAAGCACTAGTTTCGACGCTACTTTCCGTACTACCTTCAGCACTAGTTTTAACGCTACTTTCTACGCTACTTACTAGCTTTGCGCTAGACGCAGGAGAACCAGTCCACCCGACTAAAAGTTTTAGCGACTTATCTACATTTAAACGCTTAACTTCCAGTCGTGGCCACTTTTTGTACAACAACTCACCGAAATCAGAGCATCCGGATTTTACTAGCGTCAGCTCAGCTTCAAGCCACTCTCGGTTATACGCGCGATACATAATCCAACCGCCATAAGAGCTGGCAGCAACATCTCCACCGCTTCCGGATTTTTTAACACTCGACGACGCAATCAACGCTAGCTTGCAAATTTCTGGAGTCGAAAGATTCAAACCATACCATTTGCACAACGCGCGAATAACTGCAACAGTTACTGCAGCAGAAGATCCAAGACCGTATTTTCTACCAGTTTTTGCATCATCAAGTTCGCTAGAAATATGCACATTGTAACTTTTTCGGTTAATATTTGGCTCACATTTCTCACTAGCATAAGCGTCGACTACGCCCATTGCAGCGAGCACATAAGCATATTTTCCGTCGTTTTGTATTTCAATACTTCCGTCGGATGCACGCGCCCAAAGAAGCGGTTTATATTTTTCAGCATCTGACGTAATCACACCACAATAATTTCTGCTACTAGGCGCATTTTTCTGCAAATTTTCGCGTAACTCTTCGTTTAAGGTTTCATCACTTATGCTAACTGTTACATAACGACTAACAGCAGCAACAATTGCAGCACAGCCGTCAACAACAGCATACTCGCCAGCAATATAAAGCTTTCCTGGGGCACTAGAGCGCACTTGAGTCATATTATCCGCCTATTTTAAACTCGTACTCACCGTCACAGCGTCACCTGGCAGCGCAATCGCAAATTTCGGCTCGCAATATTCTGTATTACAAAAAACGCTAGAATTACGTAAACCATCCTCAACTCGCGCGCGCAACTGACACATCGCACGATAAGCATCATCTCCAGAAGTAAGCACCTTCACATTTGGACCAGCATCCATCGTAGACCACACCAGCCAACCATCTTTTCGCATATTTTTAACCGCTTCAAGCACAATATGCGTGCTGCTAGCTAAATAATTCACCGACGGAACAGCATTATGCATAGTTTCGTGCATTCCAAAAGCATTGCGTTCAACAACCTCACCCAATTGCTCAATATCTGCTCGCTTAATTGCGTTTTTAGCAATTTCAAGGTCGTCTTTCGACTGCTCAACCCATTGCATATACGTTGGCGAAGTTTCAACCGTTCTGCGCATCGCTTCTCGGCTAGAAATCGGCTTTTTGCTATCGTCCAAAGTAACAACAATCATAGCAAGGTTTAAATTTTTAAGCGCAACTTGTGCGTTTTCAATAGGCTCTGCGTAAGATGTTTCGTCGTCGCAACCTGCATGCCAAATTGAAAGTCCTCCAAAAATCGAACGACAAGCTGAACCAGAACCACGTCTTGCAAGTCTAGAAAGTTCTCGTGGAGTTAGGTTTAATCCAGCAGCGTACGAGGCAGCAGACGCAAGAGCTGCAAAACCAGACGCACTCGACGCAAGACCAGCAGCAGTTGGCACAATATTATGCGAAATAACGCTTGCTTTCGTTGAAATTCTTGCAATTTCACGCACCAAATCGAGCATAGCTACTACGCGACGAAAAGTTTTGGCAGACGGCGAAATCTTTTCATTATCTAAAGTAAAAGTATCTTGTTCAAGATTATTCGCAAAACTTACGCTTGTAGTTGTAAACAAATCCGAAAGGGTGAGCGAAAGCGAGGAAGTATAAGGCAAAATCAGCTTTTCATCGCGCTTACCCCAATACTTAATCAGCGCAATATTCGCGTTTGCTTTAGCAAAAGCTGAGTTGGGTGAAAGACTAGCGTCAAACGTTATTTTTGGCTGAATTTCAACATTTTGCATACTGTTCCTTTTGCGGCAGATACGTAATTCTCGTTTGTTAATGTGCTAGTCAATGTTTTAGCAAAACAGTGCGCACAAGCTTCTTTTCTTTAAATAACTGTAAAGTTTATGCTACATTTCAAGTAAAAATAAGATTCAATTTATTGCAGAATCACCTATATTCACAATCCAAGTATCGCAAGCTCCTGCATTTTTAAAAGCTTCACTCACTCGCTTAGCAGCATCCTCACTATCAGCCAGCGCAATGACACATCCTCCACCACCTCCGCCAGTAAGTTTTGCACCCAACGCGCCATGTTTGCAAGCAGCATCTACCAAAGTGTCAAGTTTCGCAGTACTTACGCCCAAATCCGCCAAAATACGGTGTGCGAAAGTCATTTGCTTACCCATATTTTCAATACGACCAAACGCCAAATCATCTTCTGCAACAGCCGCAATCTCCCCCAATTTATTGAGCTGCGCTCCAACTTCAACAGGATTCGATTCTAAACGAGAACGCAAAGCTTCAACTGTTTCGCGAGTCATTCCTTTGCATCCAGAATCCGCCAAAACAAGCCACGCACGCATGTTAATTTCCATGCGATCAAAACAGCCACGACTAAAACGCACAGGCCAGGAAGCAGCGGTTGCAGTGGCATCCAAGCCTGAAGAACGTCCGTGAGCCACGCACTCAGCAGTCTGCGTCAACTTAAAAATCTCATCATCGCTAGCTGAAACGCCATAATAGTCAAGAATCGCACGAATTATAGCACCAGCAGCAGCCGCAGACGAGCCAAGACCTCGTTCTGCTGGAAAATCAGACTCGGTAAAAATGTGCAAATTCTCACCGCTCCACCCTGCAAACTCTAGCGACGCGCGAATTGCTGTTCGTATGCTATTAAAGCGCGTAGGAATTTCGGAAAGTTTGCCAGTAAAGTCAAGGCACGAAAGAGTTATATGTGAATCGAGATTCGTCGTAGATGCTAAAGATTCGCGTGATGCAGATGCTAAAGATTCACACGAAGCAGAAGATAAAGATTTACACGATACAGGTACTAAAGATTCATTGCAATTAGTTACGACAGCGCGCATACGCAAGTTTTTAAGCGGCAAAGCTATTGCAGAATGACCATAAACCACGGAATGTTCGCCAAAAAGAATAACCTTCGCGCAAGTTTCGCCGTATCCTTTGTGATTGCTGTATTTTATTGCGTTTTCGAGATTCGTAATTGCGGAAGGTGTAATTGCGGAATTTTTACAAGCATACTCTTCGTCATTGCGAATAGCAGATATGCTGGCATCTTGCGCTTTTGCGTTCATACTAAACTCGTCGGCCAGTTCATATTTGCTTTCCAGCACAGTTTGCATCTCCTTGATAATTTCGTAATTTTCCAACTGTTCTAATTTAGTCGAGTAGAACTTAAAAAACTACGTTACGCACGTGACACTTACAACACATTCACATTTTCAAAATATTGCAGCATAAAAAAACTCTGCGCAGCATCGCAATGAGAAAACTCAATACAACGCAAACGCAGAGCTAATGCTTAAGTTCAATCCACATGTATTACAAGCAGAAAACCACTAAAAGCAAAAACCACTAAAAGCAAGAATCTGCTCGCTGCAACATGTTTTGTAAAATTCACAAAGCTACTTACTCAGCCACAACCTTAACAGTGAAGGAAGCGGTGATTTCCGGATGCAACGTTACTGTTGCTGGGAACTCACCAGTGGTCTTAATAGTAGCAACCTTAATTGCGCGAGCCTCAACTTGAGCCTTGGAAGCCAAAGCGGCAGCAATCTTCTCGGCAGAAATGCCACCGAAAAGCTTGCCGGATTCGGAAACCTTAGCAGAAAGCTCCACAACGGTGCCTTCAATCTGAGCCTTAGCTGCAACTGCCTCTTCACGAGTGGCAACAGCCTTGGCAAGACGAGCGCGACGCATTGCTTCAATCTGGGAAGCAGCACCCTTGTTCCATGCAAAAGCAAGACCCTGAGGAATCAGGTAGTTGCGAGCATAGCCAGCCTTAACTTCAACAACGTCACCAGAGTGACCGAGGTTGGCAACAGTCTTGGTAAGAATAACCTTGGTTTCAGCCATATTCCTATCCTCTCAATCAGCGACCGGTAGTGGCGTAAGGAAGCAAAGCCATTTCGCGAGCATTCTTCACTGCCTTCGCGATCTTGCGCTGTTCCTGCACGGTTACGCCGGTGATACGACGGGAACGAATCTTGCCGCGGTCAGAAACGAACTTGCGCAGCAAAGCAACGTCTTTATAATCAATTTCAGTAATCTTGGCAGCCTTCAAAGGATTTGGCTTCTTCTTGAAAGGCTTGACCGGTGGTTGCGGCCTTTTGCGTGACATAAGATGTCCTCTCTCAAATCCGTTATGCTTTTTGCATAACATGTAACTGATGATGTATTTATAAGGATTAAGTAAGCGCGTAAATAAGTGCATAAATAAACAAATAAATACGCTATCTATAGCTCAACTAAAACGCTAGAACTCAGGTTCTTCAGAATCGCCGCCAAAATCAGAATTGGCACCGAAAGTTGAAAAACTATCGTTTGTTGGCGCAGCAGCACTCCACGGATCAGCCGCTGAAGAATTTGCGGCATGCTGAGAAGCAGCCTGGCTAGCAGCATAATTTGCTCCGCCAGCATAACCTGCGCCAGCAGCATTTGATGCGCGCGAGCCACCAGCAAAACCTGTTGAAGAGCTTTGGCGGTTAACTTGCGCAGTTGCATAACGCAAAGATGGACCAATTTCGTCAACCGTAAGTTCAACAACTGTGCGATTCGAGCCGTCTTGCGCTTGATACGAACGCTGCGACAACCTGCCTTGAGCAATCACGCGCGTGCCTTTAGAAAGGCTGTTTGCACAATGTTCTGCCAAGTCTCTCCACGCTGAGCAACGCATAAATAATGCAGGCCCATCCTCGAACTGATTCGTATTACGATTAAACGTTCTAGGTGTGGATGCAATGGTAAAGCTCGCAACAGAAGCACCGTTGGAAAGTGCCCTTAATTCAGGATCCGAAGTGAGATTTCCCACGACGGTAATAATTGTTTCACCTGCCATATCGTGCCTTTTCTTTCTCGCTTTACTCGTAATCACATATCAGTGATTACTGGCAATTTTGTGCGCAACTTATGCGCGGTTGTTTACGTATTTATTTAGCTTAACTAGTTTTTATTTAATTCACTAGAGCTTACTTAGTTTTGCTAGTTTTTACTTAGCGTCCTTGCGAAGAATCTTCGTGCGGATTACAGATTCATTAAGGTTCAAAACACGGTCAAGTTCGTCACTTACAGATGGCTCGGCAGTGTAGTTCACCACAACGTAGTTACCTTCGGTTTTGCCTTCAATTTCGTAGGCAAACTTGCGGCGACCCCAGTAATCGGTGCCGTCAACGGAACCGCCCTCGTTGGTGACAAGCTCAAGATACTGCTCGGTCAACTTCTTAAGACCGTGCTCATCCAGCTCAGGATTTGCAATGAACATCAGTTCATACTTATGTGCAGACATCACCCACCTCCTTCGGACTATCGGCTGTGGACCTTCCACAGCAGGAGTGTGTTTGCAAAATATGCGCGATATGTTTGATGATAAGCACCAAAACCGCACACAACTTTGCTATTTTACAGCACGCTCGTGACGACGAGAGTTACGCGCTTAAACGATGGTGTCAGGCGGCAGAAACTTTACAGCAGCGTAAAGAAAAAGCCGCGAAACCAGCAAATAACGACAGAAACTTTACAGTTGCGTAAAAAGAGGACGAAGACGTGAACACGAGCGTACAGAGCACAAAATTGTCATAAAAAAAACTTAGTCTAGCGCACCTTTTAGCACACTAGACTAAGTAATTCACAGTAAAACCGACTCAACAATCAACCAATAAGCTAAAGCCCAAATGATTCATCACTGAATCAGATTTCAGCTTAGTGACGGATCTTGCGAAGAGCAGCACCCATGCCAGCAAGCACAGAAGCAGCAACAGCAGCCAAAGCTACAGCAGCACCGGTCTTAGCCAATGGAGCAGCCTTCTTCTCGGAAGACTTCTTAGCTTCAGACTTCTTATCAGACTTCTTTGCGGCAGCCTTGTCATCAACCTTCTGACCATGACGCTTGAGGTAGTCAGCGACAGCCTTGCACTCGAGAGAATCCTTACCGTAAAGCTTCACACACTTCGCGTAATCCATGTCCTTATTGCCAAATGGAGAATGCTCATACTTATCATTCTCGTCTTCAGCCTTAGCCTTAGCTTCCTTCTCTGCCTTCTCCTTAGCCAAACGAGCATCAAGCTCTTCAAAGGTCTCAGTCTTATAGAATGACTTATTATAAGTAGGTTCAGCAGGAGCAGCAGGAGCTGCAGGAGCAGCAGGAGCTGCAGGAGCAGCAGGAGCAGCAGGAGCAGCAGGAGCTGCAGGAGCAGCAGGAGCTGCAGGAGCAGCAGGAGCCTCAGCCATTGCTGGGACAGCAAAAGCGAAACCAGAGAGGAGGGTGGCGCCAGCAGCGAATGCGGCGATAGCCTTCTTATTCAACATAATATTTTCCTTTCTTCTTCTCCTTCGCACTAGGGTATGCGAAGAAAAATTTGCCATTTGCGGTTTCCCGCTCGTACCAGTGAACTAGGGATTCAACCGGTAACTGAGTTAAAACTTACCGCAAGCTCTCAGAAAACTCAACACTAAAATTCAGGTTTCTCAGCATCAARAATACAAAAAATCTTGATAAATATTCGTTATATTCATTAAAAAGCAGAAATATTTACGGCATTTTTCTGTATTTTTTGATAAAAATTATACGACACGCCATATACTGGATTTTTTTAACATTTTTTCAGCTTTCTTTAAGGTTTGAGTTTTGTGATTTCTCTAACAGCCTTATAAAACAACAAAAAACGCAATATTTAACCATCGGCACGCTTTATTTAAACATAGCAAAATTTGTTTAAACATCGGCACACTTGAAACCAAACCAAACAGCAAGAACAAAATGCCCGAGTAAATAACTCACTCGGGCATTAAAATCATCAGCGCGCAAAATCAAACTTTGCAAAAATACTTGCAAAATACTAATCAAGCAAATCGTCAGAATCTTCAGAATTCGCTAAATCGTCACCATTAGATGCATCAAGAACATCTCGCTCGTCAATAACAGGTGCCAAAACCAAATCCTTTACAAGCTCACGCGTGCGAAGCTGAGAATCAGCATCCAAACCATCGTCGGTAATAACAGTATCAACCTGATCAAAACGAGCAAATAGCGAAAGCGACGTACAACTCCATTTAGTATGATCCGTCAAAATAATCGTGCGATCCGCAATATCCATTAACGCCATATCAGTAGCAGCTTCCAGAGAATTTGGCATAAGGAATCCGCGAGGAAGAGACACAGAATGCGTGCCAAGAAAAACGGTATTCACACGAAGAGAAGCAACAACTTTATCTGCAATAGGCCCAACAAGCGAATTGGAACGCGTAATCACGCCGCCGGTAACAATAACCTCGACATCCTTCGACTCTAAAGCTTGCACAAGCTCCGCAACAGGAATCGAATTAGTCAAAATCGTAATGCCAGAAGCCCTGCGAGACTCGAGCAAATGCTGCGCAAACACATAAGCAGTGGTACCGCCGCCAATAGCAATCACATCCCCAGGAGAAACATAGTCCACAGCCAAACGCGCAATTGCATCCTTCAAACCAATGTCCATCTGCGACTTTACAGAAAACAGCGGCTCCGAAAGCAGAGTATTAGTCGTTACAGCACCGCCGTGAACGCGCTTTAAAAGCCCACGATCCGAAAGCTCGGCAATATCCCTGCGAACCGTCATAGCAGAAACGTTCAGCTCTTTAGAAAGCGCAGTAATGCGAACAGCACCGCGCGTACGGAGACGGCTTAAAATCAAATGTTGACGCTGTGAAGAAATCATACGAACATTATCGCACACGTAAACGCAAAAAACAAACGTAATTGAGCGTTTCAGGGCATTAAAACGAAAAGAACGCACATTTTGTTGTCAAGCAAAGCAAGTTTTATGAAAAATCGCACAAAAACGAACGCACGCTAAGTAAGGAAACGCACAAAATACACTAAGTAATAGCGCATATAACAATAATGCCCTACTATATAAGTATGTATTACGTTTCTGAACACTCATTGCACAATGTCGTCAATAAAGCAACGACAGACCTTTTTACATTCTCATACAAACACATTATTAAACCGCATTTTGTTTTTAACATTCCTCCAGACGAAGCGCATGATCGCATGATTAATTTTTGCAAATTTAGCGAACGCACTCCTGGGTTAATGTGGCTTCTTCGCGAAATGCTTAACTACACAGACCCGGTGCTAGAAACTAATGTCATGGGTGTGGATTTTGCAAACCCGTTTGGCTTAAGTGCAGGACTAGATAAAAATTGCCAAATGGCAACCGTGTTAGACAACGCCGGCTTTGGATTTGAAACAGTTGGCTCTACCACAAGCCGACCATGCGAAGGAAATCAAAAACCTTGGTATCATCGCCTTCCAGAATATGACTCTATTCTTGTACACGCAGGACTAGCAAACGATGGCAGCGAAGCCGTTGTTGCACGAGCCGAGAAAGCTTGGACGCACGCAAAATCTATGAATATGTCTATTTCTATTGCGCGCACAAACGACGACTTAGTTGGCGACTTGGAAGAAGGAATTGAAGACTACCATATTTCTATGGAACGTGCAGCCGGAAAAAGCTCAATAATTGAAGTAAATATTTCATGCCCGAACACGCGTGTGGGTGAACCATTTAGTCAGCCGGAAGCACTTGACAAATTATTCACTGATCTTGACACTATTAAGCGACCTCAGCCAACGTTAGTTAAGATGCCGCTTAATTTACACGGCGGTTGGGAACAGTTCAAGTCTTTGCTTGACGTACTTGCAGAACATAAAGTTGACGGAGTAAGTATTGCGAACTTGCAAAAGAATCGCGCAGGACTTGATGTTCCGGAAGATTGGCAAGGAGCACTTTCTGGAGGTCCTACCTACAGCGCAAGCAACGAGCTTATTCGACGCACGCGCAAAGCTTTTGGTGAACGTTTTGCTATTGCAGGCATTGGCGGAGTATTTACGCCAGAGCAAGCATATGAGAAGATTCGCTCAGGTGCTGACTTGGTTATGTTTATTACGTCACTTATGTACAGAGGACCACAGCAAATCACGACGCTGAAACGCGGACTTGCGGATCTTTTGAAACGCGACGGCTTTGAGCATGTTGCAGACGCAGTTGGTGCGGATTTGAACTAGCACAGTGCGTATTTGCGCTAAAAATGACCCTTACTTTGCTCACAATCAAGTAGCATAAGTAAGGGTTTATTTGTATAAGGAACAGCACAAAACAACTTAGTATTTAGTAAGTTAACTAGCAATTACGAGTTAACAAATACCATTTAGTAATTATCAGTTTCTGAATCACCATAGTCGTCGCGGCGAGCAGTGCCGTACTGATCTTGCGTGTTCTTTTGCGTCTTAGCTTCTTCCTGCTGTTCTTGTGCTGCCTGCTTTCTGGCGTCTTCATCTCGCTTCTGCTGATCAGTTTTAACAGTATTTTTAGGCGTGCCAGGCAGAGTTCCACCGGCAGTGTACTTTGGATCAGGCTTGCCATAATCGTTGTCAACAGGAATGTTAGCAGCTTTCAAATAGTCGTTCATAAACTGTTTCCACGCTGGGGTTGCAATATACATACCATACCAGGCTGCCCTTGTGCGACCGTTAATAGTCATGCCATTAAAGCTTTTCTGTGATTCAGCGTTACCAACTGCCACAAACGAAGCAACTTGATACGGCACAAAACCAGCTGTAGTCATGTAGTACTGCTCGTTAGTACCAGTTTTTGCGAAAGTCTTGCGACCGCCATCAAGTTGTGTAGTTGAAGCCTCACCGCCAGGTTGCACAACACCCTGATTCAGCGCATAAGCAGCAGTTTGAGCGATTCCCTTTGGAATTGCTTGATGGCAATGCGCACTAGGAACTTTCAAACGCTTACCGTTTTTGTCAACAACTCGCTTAATAGCAATAGGATCACATGCCACGCCATCAGCACCAATAGTTGCATACACATTCGCCACAGTTAAAGGCGAAGCTTGCACAGAACCAATCGTCATAGGCGGATTAAGCGAGTTAGCAGAATACACGCTTTCCTGACCAAGAGGCGAATTGTGGTAGCCAAGTATGCGAGCAGCATCCGCGATTGAACACAGCTTAATTTGCTGAGCCATAGAAGCCTGAGTAGTGTTATGCGAGCGCACAAGACCTTGCAAAGGAGTTTCCGGATTAGTTGTGCCACCACCAGAGTTTTGAACTGACCAACTACCAACTCCGCGGAATTTGCTGCAATTAAAATCAGCATTATTATAAAGCATAGAAGTGCGAAGAGGCTGATTAATTGACTTTCCAGCAAGCATCCACGCAACCATATTAATTGGCTTCCAAGTAGAACCAATTTGCCAACCAAGACCGCCACCATCGCGCTCATCTACAGCGTAGTTCAAAGCAGTATGCGTAGGATCTGATTTTGCAGCATCCGTAGCATCATAAATACGATTACTGCCGAACGCCAAAACTTCACCAGTTCCAGGCTTAATTGCCGCAATTGAAACCTCAAAACCGCTCTTATCGTTCACAGGAATCGTATCTCTAGCAGCTTTCATAGCAGCCTTGCTAGCACGCAAATCCATAGTTGTGTAAATATCAAGACCACCCTCAGTAAGCAACTTTTCTCGCATGGCAGCAGTTTTACCAAACTCGCGAGAGTGCAAAATTTTCTTCGTCACATAATCGCAGAAGAATGCTGCGTCGCCTGCAGCTTGACATCCAATTTTAGAAACTTCCCTCTGTATGTTAAGAGTGCTTTTAAGAGGAATAGCAACAGCGGAATCATGCTCGCTCTTAGTAATAAAACCTTGACGAAGCATTAAATCAAGTACAATATTGCGCTGCTTTTGCGCTTCAGGCTGATTTGTTTCAATAGAAGGATCATAACGCGAAGGATTCTTTGTAATTGCAGCAATAGTTGCTGATTGCACAAGATTAAGTTTTGCAGCGCTCGTATTGAAGTAGCGATGAGCTGCAGTTTCTACGCCGTAAATATTATTGCTACCGAACTGCGCAATATTTAAATATCCCTGCAAAATCTCAAGTTTAGAGTATTTTTTCTCCATTTGAATTGCAATAAGCATTTCGCGTAATTTACGTGCAATAGTGCCTTCAGAAGCGTGATACTCAGCTAAGGAATCGTTATTTTCGCGAGCCTTAATCATAAGCACATTTTTTACATATTGCTGAGTTAGGGAAGAGCCACCTTGCATATCTCCCTTTTTAACGAATGTTTGCACGAATGCGCGAATAACACCTTGCATATCTACGCCGGAATGCTCAAAGAATCGACGGTCTTCACGAGCAACCATTGCTCGCTGCATATATTGCGATATGCGTCGAAGCGGCACTACAGTGCGATTTTGAGCATAAAAAGTTGCAATAATAGTTTTGCCATCAGAAGCGTAAAGTCGCGATTTTTGCGGCAACGCGGTAACATCAAAATCGATGCCGTCAACGCGAAGTGAAGGCACTACTGTTTTCACTACACTATTCACGCTCATTACGCCAGGAACAAACATAATACTTGCTGCAATACCTCCTGCAACACACAAAGTGATGTAGGTAAGGAACAGCGCTAACACACGGCGAACAGTCAGTGAATTCTTTTTCGGCATGCGTACTATTTTAAAGGTTTGCCTCTACTTGAAAACTAGCATCATAAACATTCGCATTTTAACGTTCAGCTCGACGAATAAGCATGCCAGGCTTATAGATAATAATTGACCTGCCTTGGCGCATAATCCAACCCCTGTTTGCAAAATCCATAAGCGCTTTGTTAACTGTTTCGCGTGACGAGCCAACAAGTTGCGCAAGCTCTTCTTGCGTTAAATCATGCGGCACAAGCAAGCCATCGCTCATAGGCTCACCAAATCTTGAAGCTAAATTCAGCAAAGTCTTTGCTAAACGAGCAGGAACATCCATAAAAACTAAATCGGAAATTCGCTCATTATTTGCTCGCATGCGCGCTGCAAGCACTTGAAGCATATCTACTGCAACACTAGGGTGATTGTTTAACCAATGGAATAACACGTCATTTTCTAGCCATAAAACTCTAGTATTGTTGGTAATAGATATTGCTGAAGCTGTACGAGGACCGCCGCTAGGGTCAAAAACGGGAATTTCGCCTAGAATTTCGCCAGGAGTGTGAATACTTAACAATTGCACACGATTGTCGTTTGAATGACGAACTAATTTTACTCTTCCACGCTCAAGCAAGTACATTCGATGGTCAGTATCGCCTTCATTAAAAATTGCAGAACCTTTTTTAAATGTTGATTCTTGTAAATACTGCATCAATTCTTTTACTTGATCAGCTGGAACTTGCTTAAACAATGCGGTATGTTGCAGTGAAAATTCATCGCTGTCAACGTTGAGTGTTGCCATTGCTGCTCTACCCCTTCATTAAGCAATAAGTAGATATCTCCATTGAACTACCTGTATGTAAATGAGCGCAAACGCAAGCGAAAAACGCACATCACTTGACCCATGATATCACGAAAGGCGTGGAAACGACATTTACTTTACAACGCAGTAAAGTTTCTGCCGCTTCCAACTAACTGTTTATACCCATAACATGCAGGCACCATGCGTTTTCATAAGCTAACTCCTGCCATTGCCTGTACCTGCCAGAAGTGCCACCGTGACCACCGTCAGTTTCAATACGAGCAATTGCGTCAACTCCAGAAGCTTGCAATTTAGCGAGCCATTTTAAAGGTTCCGTAACAAGCACGCGCGTGTCGTGAATAGAGGACGTGATTAAGATTTTCGGAAAATCAGCTAACTTTTTGCGACCATCTTCCATTTTTACGCAAGGCACATTTTCGTAAGGAGTATACGATTTCATATAAGCATAAGCTTCAGGATCATCGAGTGGATTGCCCCACTCATCCCACTCTGTTACAGTAAGCGGCAAAGAAGAGTCGAGCATAGACGTAAGGGCATCTACAAAAGGCACGTCTGCTTCAATTCCTGCATAACATTCCGGAGCCATATTTGCTATAGCACCCATAAGCAAGCCTCCTGCTGAACCACCGTTTGCAACAGTATGACAAGCGGAAGCAAAACCAGCATTTTGCAAAGCACGCGTGGCATCAGCAAAATCTTCAAAAGTATGCTTTTTATTGACGCGCCTACCCTGTTCATACCACGCACGACCCATTTCGCCGCCGCCTCGCACATGCACTTGCGCATATAACACGCCGCGATCCAGCAAACTCAAGCGACCGACAGAAAAAGTAGGGTCTGAACTAACTTCATACGCTCCATAACCAGTAATAAACATTGAGTCAGTTTGAGAAATTTTATCCGGACGCCACACAAGAGACACTGGCACACGCTCACCATCTCGAGCAGTAATCCAAACGCGCTTTTCAGCATAATTGCGCTCATTAAATTCACCTAAAATTTTACCTTGCTTGAGCAACACATCTTCGCCTGTTAAAGGATCCAACTCGCGAAGTTGACCTAAAGTCGCATAACTACCAAAAGCGTAACGCATACGCGGAGCTTCGTACGAAGGATTTCCAGTCATAGAAATACTCAATAGGCGATTATTGTTGATTTCTTCTTGTGAAATATTTGCGAGCGCAGCACGTGATTCGGCTTGCGCTTGATCCACAAGTTGAGAAGAAAGTTGATCCGTAAATTGATTCGCAAGCTGGGAAGAAAGCGGTCGCACTTCGCAAAAACGCCACGGTTTTGCTTGCAAAAAATCTTCAACAGCGCGCTTCTTGCTCATTACAGCCAAATGCGGCAAACCTTGAGAACGATAAGCTAGTGCCACATAATTTTTGTACATTGACAATCCGCTTATGCTCAATCCAACTGCATTTTGCAATATTTCAGGATTTTGAGGCGAATTATAAGGCTTTGTAATAGGCTCACTTCCAGCACCTTGTTGCCAAGCATCTCCCTGCTCGCAACCATAAGGAGAACCCGACGCAACACATACTCCATCCGAAAGCTTATACGTTATATGCTCATCAAACTTGCCGGAATTTCCTCTCATATCAATAATGTCAATTTCAAAATTAGGATTTTTAGCGTTATGGCACACAATCGCAATTGGAATATCTTCACCATTTTCGCCAGCATTCTCAAAGCAAGCGAAAAAAATATCGTATTCCACCCCCTCAACCGGCTCAATAACCATACGGAATTCGCCTTCAGGATTGCTCAAAGGAAGCATAAGCACGCGCGACGTAGTCTTTGAACTACTGCTGATCATCATGTATCGTTCGTCAAAACTTTCATACACGTCAACAAAAAATCGCTCGTCAGTTTCTTCAAAAACTTTTACATCATTAGAAACGCTAGTGCCAACCTTATGCCTCCAAACTTGATAAGGACGCCAAGCATCATCAAGCTTTACATAAAACACCCATTTTCCATCTGGAGAAAGTGAAGCAGAAGCAAGATTTTCCCACGATTCTTCTAACTGCAACCAAGAACATGTTTTTGTAGAAAAGTCACGAATAAAATAGTTAAAGCGTTCATCGCCTTGAGTGTCGACACCGTACAGCATTCTCAAACCGTCGGTACTCAAATCCATTCCACCGACTCTAAAGAACTTGCCACCAGAGTGCTCAGATTCAAGGTTTGCATCAAATAAAATTTCTTCACCATCAGTTGTGCCAGGTTTTGCAGAATTGTCGATAGTTGGCGGATTCCAATCGTCACTATTTTTGACTTTCATACGGCATTGCACAGCGTATTGTTTGCCTTTTTCAGTGCGCACGTAATACCAGTAATTATTCATGCGCACAGGAACAGACATGTCTGTTTCTTGAACTCTTGAGCGCAACTCGTCAAATAATGTAGAACGCAAGTTTTCTAAGTGCTTTACACGCTGTTCAGTATAAGCATTTTGACTATTGATGTATTCCATAAGCTTAGGATTATTGCGATCTTTCATCCAAGCATATTCGTCTATATAAGTGTCGCCATGGAATTCACGCGTCGACGGTATGCGTTCTGCCGCTTTTGGCTTTGCAAAATCTTGATTATTCATAGCTACACCTCTTTTAATTTTCATTAAGTATTTTCTTCAGCTTTTATATATTAGTAACGAAATATTTTCTGCAATTCTTTAATATTACAAAATATCTGCCTGTTTGGGGATTTTTATAATCTCAGTTATTTTATTAGATACGCTGTTTTTACAACCCGAAATTTCGCAAAATAGTCATCATCTTAAATATTATGTTGTAGAATCTGCTGTGACATGTTGCCACAAGTGTGCTCTTTCTAAAGGCTCTTATAGCGAAAAAACATGCAAGTCAGCTATGCAATGGCCTGTAAAACCTGCACGAATAGTAAAAGCTTTTAATCCTCCGCCTAAACCTTGGATGGCTGGGCATCGCGGCGTAGATTTAGCTGCAAGCACAGGGACTCCTTTATTTGCGCCTGCAGATGGCGTTATTAGTTTTGCTGGTAAAGTCGCTGGTAAATCAGTTGTGACTATTAGGCATGGTGAACTGACATCCACTTTTGAGCCTGCTGTAACAAAGTTTAGCGTTGGTGTTTTTGTGAAAAGAGGCCAGAATTTTGCACATGTCGAAGGAGGTTCGGACCATTGCGGCACAACTTGTGTGCAGTGGGGTTTAAAACGTAAAAATCGTACATATGCTAATCCTGAAAGAATGACTGTTAAGCGTCGCATTGTGCTTAAGCCTGTGGAATAAGCAAAATACTATATTTGTATCGTAGATATTTGTAGATAAATGAACAAAATTTATTACAATCTTGTAGATATTCGCATATGCGAAGGCTTGCAAATCGCGTATAGTAAAGATATACGTCAATTCAGCAGATAGAGGAGCTAATATGCAAGAATATTCTCGTCCACTTGATGAGTCTATTGATACAGATGTTAATGTTTTCTCACTGCTAGAAGAGCGAGCAGAGCGCAATCCTAATGGTTCTTTGGTTGAATACGTTGGAGCTGACAGCGTTTGGAAGTCATATACTGCTCAAGAATTTAGAGATACAGTAATAGCTGTCGCTAAAGGCTTTATTGCTAGAGGGGTAATGCCTGGTGACGCTGTGTCAATTATTGCTCACACTTCATGGCAATGGACAATTCTTGATATGGCTATTATGTCTATAGGCGCATTGACAGTGCCAATTTATGAAACAAGCTCTTCGTTGCAAATACAACATATTGTTCAAGATTCTCAAGTATGTTCAATATTTGTGGAGTCTCCTGAAATGTTGCCAAAAGTAGAGGCTGTTCAAGAAGAATGTCCTACTCTTCACGACGTATATGTGATGAATCGTGGTGCTATCGACGCGTGCATTGAATACGGTAAAGCAGTAACTGATGCTGAATTTTATGAGCGAGTGCACGCTGTTAATGGAAGTGACATAGCAACAATTGTGTACACTTCAGGTTCAACTGGTGAGCCAAAAGGAATTGAACTTACTCATAGCAATTTTGTCTTTATTGCTAAATCAGGTGTTATTTCTATGCCAGACATTGCGTTAAAAGGCAGCCCGCGTCTTTTGCTGTTCTTGCCTCTTGCGCACGTTTTTGCTAGGTTTATGCAATTGTTCTGCTTTGCTGGAAATATAACTCTTGGTTTGACGAGTAATTTGAAAACTGTATTGTCTGATTTTCAAACTTTTAAACCAACATTTATTCTTGGGGTTCCACGCATTTTTGAGAAGATTTACAATGCTGCTTCTCAAAAAGCAGGCAGAGGAGTAAAAGGTTTTATTTTTGCTTATGCATCTAAGGTTGCTCGCGAATGGTCTCGCGCTCAGCAGTCTAGTTCAATGGTTCCTCCAATGCTCGCTCTTAGCCATTCAATATGTAAAAAATTAGTGTATGCTCCACTACTACACGTATTTGGAGGCTCTGTTTCATACGCTATTTCGGGCGGTGCTCCTTTAGATTTGTCGATTGCACACTTCTTTAATGGCATTGGTTTGCCTCTTCTAGAAGGCTATGGAATGACAGAAACTTGTGCTCCTTCTATGGTGAATCCTACGACAGGTTATCGCATTGGTACCGTTGGTTTGCCTGTAAAGGGTGTATCTGTTGCTATTGCTGACGATGGTGAATTGTGCATTAAGAGTCCTGCAGTATGCAAAGGCTACCATAATAATCCTGAGCTTACCAAACAGCAGATTGTAAATGGCTGGTTGCATACTGGAGATTTTGGATCTTTAGACGATGACGGTTTTGTGCGTATTACAGGCAGAAAGAAAGATCTTATTATTACTGCTGGCGGTAAGAACTTATCTCCAAATGCGTTAGAAGCTTCATTAATGTCTTCACCTATTATTTCTCAAGCTGTTGTTATCGGAGACAGGAAGCCGTTTGTTTCAGCAATTATTGCGCTCGATTTATCAGAAGTAAATACTTGGCTTTCTTCGCGTGGTGCATGCCCCGTACGGTCTTTAAAAGAAGCTTCACATAACGGTATTGTGCGAGCAGAAGTTGAACGTGCTGTTAGCAAAGCAAATGAGCTAGTTTCTAGAGCTGAGTCTATTCGCAAGTTCGAAATAGTTCCAGATGAGTTTACTCAAGCAAACGGTTTGATTACGCCAAGTTTAAAGGCGCGTCGTCAAGTTGTTGTAGAGCGTTATAACGACCTTATCGAACACGTTATTTATGCTCCACGCAAACGTTAGCTGTGTGTAAATTCGTGGGGAATATAGCTTGACTATAGCTTGAAGCTATATTCAAGCTGCAGATTGCGTTCCACAACTTATATTTCACAACTTGCGTTCAGAAATTGTATTTACAAGCCTGCGTCTGCTAATGATACGTAACCTGGGTCAATTAAACGTGACTTTAGATTTGTTGCGCTTACTGCCACTAGTCGCTCGTTAACAGTAGGGACAGTTTCCCCGTGTTCAATTTTTGTTTGCACTGTAGCGATTTTTTTGTCAAGTTTACCGTTTCTGTTCAAAGAATAACAAGTAGCAGTAAGATCTTGAACAATCTGCTTATGATTTTCTATAGTTGTCATCCATTGCTTTCCGCTCACAATGTTTGGCATAATATTTTTGTACGCGCCATAACCAGTTATTACTGGCCATTTCTTTGCTTCTGATTCTTCTTCCTCATCTTTTTCCTGCTGTTGTTGTAATTCTTTTTCGGATTTCTTTGCAGAATCTTTTGGAGCAGGAACTGGTCTTTTATTAAGATCTCGTTTCCCTATGAAGTTTCCGATAACGTCCGGCAAATTGAAAGATGGGTTTATATCTGCTGCGCTTCCTTCATAACCGAGATTGTTTAGTGCTTGTACGGCTTGTAAAGCAATTTGATCATCGAGCGCAATAATTCCATCAACGCGATGCCTTGAGTGTGAAAAAAGACTTGTACTTTTCGTAATTCGTTTTGTTAACTCATTTTTCACGGAGTCAGCTACATCTGCGTCGAAAGCAACATTGGTCCAGTCTTTTTCGCTACTATTCACATTCAATCTTCCAGAAGTGCTTATTAATGTCCCAGAAGCAAAATATGGTCTCAAAACTTTCCAAATGCCAGCGAATGCTTCTTCAGCAAAATCATCATGGAATGCTGTTTCGCTATTTGCATGCGTATTGTTGTTAGAATCATCATCTTCGCTTGCTTCGTCGCTGTTATTTTGTTGATTATTATTGTTTGCATTAATATTTTTTTGATTGTGACATGGCAAAAGAACTTCAATATAGCGTGGATTTTCTTTAGTTGCACGATCTAGAGCGATTTTTTGTATCAGAGTTGTTGCTTGAATTTCGCCAATGGTTCTTGCGTCAGATAAATGGAACATCACATCAGGTTTGAAACCGCTAACATTCCGTGAGAGCATAACAACGTGGATTCCCGCCTTTTTTGCTAGGTGAAGTGAGGATGCCAATCGTTTTTCTGCATTAAGCTCATCTTTAGATGATTGAGAGTTATCGTCGTTTTGTAAATTTAAGTCCTGAGTATTTGATTTTTGTGTATTTTCAGAATTAGACGCAGGCAACGTTGCATAATCTCCATAGTTATTATTGCCGTTTTTGCTAGTCCATGGAGCTATAACAATTGTCGTTTTACTTAATTGTTTTTTGATTTTTGAATTTTCAGAAACAGAATTGTGCTTTCCTGAATTATTCTGTTTTGCATTGTTCAATGAGCTTAGCAAATTTACTACATAATCTTGCACATCGCGGCTTTGTTCTGAAAGGCTAGAAGAAGTTTTAGTAGTAATAGAATTATCGTCAAATCCCTTATCTTTTAACGATTTTATTAATTCTGGAACCAATATGTCCCACGTGCTTAGAGGCTTATTACGTGTTATTGCTAATCCGTCTGATGGAGTAAAAACAATAACGTTACCGTGATTCGCTTGTTCTTTATTTTCAGATTTTAAAGAAGTTTTTGTTGAACTTGCGCACGAGCTAACAACAAAAAGCATCGTAACTAATGCTGCCAGCATAACTAAAGAACGATGCATAGTTCTGTTGCACAAACGAATCATAGTAGTGACCTCTCGTTTCGTGGTCTATCTGTTGCTGTCTATATGTGTTCTACTTGTAACTATCTTCTAACATTGTATATAGCCGTGTGCTAAATACTTACATTGCTATTTTAGTGAGCAAAATTATCTTATAGAACTTTTTATAAGACTTTCGCACATATTACGGTATTCGCTCACGTAGCCTCCACCAAAGAACACGCAATGTCCTGCAATAGGGTAGAGCTGCCAAATAATCATGCGCTGCTCAAAACCTGCTTTAAGTGGATGAACAGACTGATAGCCGTCTAAAATCTGCTTAAAATAGCTGATTCCAAATAAATGAAGCATCGCTAAATCTTCTTCGCGGTGTCCGCCGTGAGCTGCAGGGTCGATTAGAACAGCTTCAGTGTGTTCGCCGTCTGAACTTTTAGTCCATAACACGTTTCCGCTCCACAAGTCTCCGTGAACTCGAGCAGGCTTATCTTCTGCAGCTTTTCCTAATAAATCAGGCAGCGCATCAATAACTTCGTTTGTAAGATCTAAATCGCTTTGAGTAAGCTCTCCGCGAGCAATCCCAAGCTCAACCATAGGGCGCAATCGTCCGTCCGCAAGGTAGTCAATAACATTACTCCAAGTGCCAGTTGGCATTTCAACTGGATCACTTAAAGGTCCAAAATAGCATGTGCCATCGTAATCTGCAGGTGGCTCCCCAAAATATTTTGCACCGTAATCATGCATATGAGCGAGCGATGCACCAAACTCAAATGCAGCCATTGGTGTTGCTGAGTGAGTGTCAATGCGCTCAATATTAAGGTAACTGTTTCCCCAATCAAATACTTCAGCCACTCTAGGACCGCCATATTTGTGAGCTTCAGAAAGCCATTTTAAGCCTTTACCTTCGCATTCAAAGAAACGCTCAGGAGCGTATAATCTACTTTTCTTATATACAGCGTTGTTCATAGAAGCCTTCTTAACGTAGTAGCGCATACGAAACATGCGCTACACACTTAATAAAATATTTATTAATTTATTCCCAAACTCACTATTTTACTGAAGCATTAGCACAATGAGCGATGCTGCGTTTAATTTGCAATAAGATTAGTACAATACTTACGCCAAGTAGGATGTGTCCGATTCCTGCTAAACCAGTTATGGCAAAATCTATAGATGGACTGAGATGTAGACGTAGTACTTGTGCAATTCCACGAGTAACCATCATTAGTGCTGTGAGGTTGAGTCCAATATGATAAGTTACTAAGATTCGTGTAGTTTTTTCGTTACTAAAACTGAAGTTTTTCTCAACTAATATAAGTAACAGAAAAACAACCATGCCAAGCATAAAGTAGTGTGTGTGAACTACAGCAAGCATACTTTTTGCATGGAAAGCATTAAATTTTGTAAATTCGCGATAAAAGACGCCGCCAATCATGGCGAGGACAGCATACAACAAAGACGTATTAATATAACGTTTCATAACATGATTCATAGTAACTTCCTTACGTAGAGTGATAGTCAAATATTCCTTAGTAATGTTGCTGGTGTTACAAGTGTTTGTAAGCACTATTGCATAGTATGAGTGTTTTTGTAATGCGGACATACAGTTTTAACAAATTGATATCCAAAAAGCAATCCTGCTAAGGCTAATGCGGAGCCTAATCCCGTATAAAACACGGCAATAAAGCGTTCTGGAGCGATATTTGTTGCACGAAGAACAATTCCAAAAGTCATCATAAAAGCCATGATTATAAAAGATTTAACGTCAAAGAATTTAAGGAAAAACTGCTTTTCTTCCACATAGCCGTTAATTCTTTGAGTATGTTTTTTAACGAGTTTTCCAAAAATAAGGAATTGGAATATTGCAAAAACTAATAACGATAAAGCGTAATTTAGTGGCTGCAAATAATTTGGGTATGCCAATAAGCCAATCTTAAGAATATTAAAACCAGCAGCTCCCCAAACTAAGCAAGCAATAAGAAGTAACGTATTTCTTTGTACTTTCAATTCACAACCTCTTTAATATTT
>NZ_LWSR01000039.1:0-5729 GCF_001660745.1 Gardnerella sp. 26-12 | reverse complement strand
AGATGTGTATAAGAGACAGAAATAAGCCTCACCAATACAATATCAAAAGATTAGTATTCAGCGCATGAAAAAACTATGTTAGCGTAAAAACTATATTAGTTTAAAAATGCGCGACATAAGACTACAAAAAAGTGGTCACTATCCACGCAGCCAAAGATGACTGCAAGATAGTGACCACTAACATATTGAGTAAATAATAATTACTCTTTAACCATAAGGCTACGAGCAATGTAAACTACTAAGCCGATAAAGGCTACAATAGCGCCCATCATAAGCAAGTTAGAATAACCTGCACCTAAGCCTTGGATTCCAGCAAAAGAGAATCCTTTTAGTAAGTTTCCGCCAAAGAAACCGCTAAAAATGGAAATACCGATTGATGCTGTAACATTCATAACTAAATCATTCATACCGCATCCACGACCCGATTCTTCAACAGGCAATGCGCTAAGAACCGTTGAAACGATTGGTGAATACATAAGTCCGCAACCAGCGTAGTAAACGCATGCGCACAAAGTTAGAACAAGGAATCCGTAATTGATGAATACAGCAGCTCCAACCCATCCAAGAATCATAAGAACAGCAGCTATAATAATGCCAGCTTTACGTCCAATGAAACCGATAATTGTTCCAGAGCATGTTCCAAACACTGCTGCTACAACGAATGCCCATACAAGGTAGGAAGAAACTGCCTCAGTGCTCATATGATACAAAGCTCCACCAATAACATTGTAAATTGGAGGCATGCAATAGTTAGTAAAGTAGAAGATGAAGATCAAAATAATGCCCGAAAGCCAACGCTTATTCTTAAAGAATGCAGGGGTTACAAACGGGTTCTTTGCCTTCATAATATAACCAGCAAACACAACAAACAGCACGATAGATCCAAGTAGCAATCCCCATGCCTTGTACGAGAAGAACAAAGTCAGCAATGCAACAGCAATACCAAACACTGTAAAGCCAAGCTTATCTATCTTCCCACCAATACCGTTCTTTGTAGGCAAGCACTTAACAAGAACTGGCAAGAACAGAATAGTAATTGCAGGAATCAAGAACAAATACTGCCAAGCAATAGAGCTAAGAGCACCAGCAGCAAAAACGCCAATAGAAGCAGAAAGCTGATAAGCAGCAGTAAAGAGTCCAAAGAAAATTACCTTAAGATCGTTGCGCAAATACTTAGTTGCAATAACAAGGAAGGAAGAACCTGCTACCTGCTCGCCAGCTGTTTGTAAAATACGCGCAATAATAACAGTCCACAAGTTTGGAGTGAAGAAGAAGTTTGCAATAAAACCAAACAACGATCCAACAAACAGTGTCACAAGTCCGATTGTTATGAGTCTACGAAGCGACACAAAGTCACCCAAAGAACCGTAAATAAAGCACACAATGCCTAAAACAATAATTGGCAAACTCGTAATAAGAGAAGCCTGATTAGGAGCACCAACAGCTTTACCAATCTGATCGAATACCAGATTAAATCCTTGCAAACACAATGTTCCAAGAATAAAGGTTATAAGAAGTAAAATTAGCGAGTAAATCGCCACTTTGTCGCGGGTTTTTGGATCCTCGTATGGGTCTACCGCGCTAGATTTTGCAATCTCAGTCATAATAATCCAATCAATTAATATTTTTAGTTTCTACATTGGTAAATAAGGCACGTCGTATATTGCGGAAAATATTGCGATTTACGGCGTGTCGAACAACAAAAAGCGGAGCTAAAACTCGTAAAATCCACACTCATCCAGCGATTTTTGCCAAGCCAGAAATGCGCGTCATAAACTCGTTCAAGAATCGTGGAACATCAACACCAACAGCAACTTGCATTGTTTTAACAGGGTCATTCAAGCGCGTAACATCACCAATTGTGCGTCCACGAGTTGGGCCTTCAACATCTACCTGCATGTTGATTGGTAGAGTTGTAACAAGCGTTGGATCCACAGCTACCGCTACTGCCAAAGGATCATGCAAGCCGCATCCGCCAAGGTGCGGAGCCGTAGTCTCATATGCCTTAATGTAAAAATCGGTCATATCTGCAAGGAACTTGCCAGCCTTTGTGCCAAGGTCACGCCACTGCTTTGTCTCCTTGTAAGTAAGCAAAGTCTGTAATGTAACGTCCAAGCCAACCATTGTTACTGGAGCGCCAGAGCGGAAGAGTACATCTGCAGCATCTGGATCTTGAGATATATTCGCCTCAGTCCAAGCGTTTACGTTTCCATGAATGGTAAGCGCGCCGCCCATAAGAACAATCTTGCCAATCTCATCTTTGATTTCTGGAGCCTTATGCAATGCAGCAGCAATATTTGTCATAGGACCAGTTGGAACATAAATAAGATCCTTGCCATAAGTCTTAACTGCATCAATTATGAAATCAACAGCTGGCTCAGACTCAGCTTCACGCTTTGAATCTGGAATAACAACATCGCCAATACCATTGTCACCGTGAATGAATGCAGAAATAGGCAGAACTTCAAACGAATCTTTCTTGCTCGCATGCGGCAAACCACGATACACTTTAACTTCTGGATGTCCAAATAAATCTGTTATAGCAAGAGCATTACGAACGCCCTGTTCCATTAAAACGTTGCCATACGTACCAGTAATACCGATCAGCTCAACCTCAGGGCTACCAAGAGCATAAGAAATTGCTAAGGTATCATCAACACCAGTATCCAAATCAAGAATAAGCTTCTTCATGTGAACTACCTTTCTGATTACAAACTCGCTACATCAACAGTGATGCAGTAAGCCATTCTGTTTATTTCTAAGTTGCAACAAACTAGTAGGCGTCAACCTCATCGTTTTATGCTTCACAACTCAAGAATTCTATCTCTCTATAATTCAAAATCAACCCTTATAAACATATGTTTAGATTATATTTTTGCGGCAAAATAAAACGCAATTATTCGCTAAGCTTTTAGCTTGTTTTAATTTAGATTACAACACGAAATAAATCAGTGGTTTATGCCTCGAGATACACTTAAATGCCTAAAAATTGGCTTTGATTTGGCTGCAGATTCTACGAAGAATGGAAGCGTATGTCTACCTATTCCTCACAACTTAGCGAAGAACAACAAGCTGTTGACCGAGCTTATAGCCGTCTAGATGATTTGCGTAATACTATTCGCGCGCGCTTAGACGCTGTGCGCGCGTCAGGTTCGCACGGTTCACCAACACAGCGCACAGAGCGCGACTCATTCGCAACCATGTACGAAGATCGTCTTACACAATTACGAGCTGTTGAAGATCGTCTTGTTTTTGGAAGACTTGATAACACAGAAGGCATTAGGCGATACATTGGTCGCATTGGTTTGCTTAGCGAAAACCATGATCCTATTCTTACAGATTGGCGCGCTGAAGCTGCACGACCTTTTTATGAGGCAACCCCTTCGCATCATGGCGATATTGTTATGCGTCGTCATATTACACTCCGTTTCAGAGACGTTATTGGTGTTGAAGATGAAGTACTTGACATACATTCTGATGAAATAGGAAAAGCTTCACAACAAGGTACTCTTACTGGCGAAGGAGCACTGCTCGCATCTTTAGGTTCTCGCAGAACCGGCAAAATGACTGATATTGTTGCCACTATTCAAGCAGAACAAGATCGAATTATTCGCGCTCCTCTTGATCACACTATTGTTGTACAGGGAGGTCCTGGCACAGGAAAAACAGCTGTTGCTTTGCACAGAGCAGCCTATTTGTTATACACTCACAGGCGCAAACTTGAGCGTTCAGGAGTTCTTATTGTTGGTCCAAGTTCGGCATTCTTGCGTTATATTGATCAAGTACTCCCTTCTCTTGGTGAAACAGGTGTAGTAAGTAGAACTATTTCCGACTTAATTCCTGGAATTTGTGCTACAGATGAAGATTCTCCATACGCAGCAAAATTAAAAGGAATGTATCGTATGCGAACAGTTATTGCGAATGCAATTGCCGCTCGTATTCGCGTTCCTAAAAATCTTCCAACAATTCATGTTGGAGGATTTGGTATTCCTCTTCTAAAAGAAGATATTGAGATAGCTCAATCAGATGCTCAACGGACTCACCAGCCGCATAACCAGGCACGAAATACTTTTATAAAAACCGTGCTCAGCATATTGAAAAATCGTTATTTGGAAAAACTTGATTATGTTCCAGATCAAGCTGAATTAAACGATATAACTTCTCAACTTCGTCTTGACGATAAACTGCGCATTACTTTAAATCTTGCATGGTTACCTATGACTGGAGAATGGCTCATTGACCAACTTTTTGCTAAACCTGACAAATTACGCACATACGCACCTTGGTTGAGCGACGAAGACATTAACTCACTTACTAGACCAAAGGGCAGCCCGCTTACTCGTTCTGATATTCCATTACTTGATGAAGCTATGGAATTGCTCGGTCCTGATCCAAAACTTGACGCTCAAAGATCTGCAGCACAAGCAAAAAAACTTGAAGAACAACAATTTGCAGCTGACACTTTAGCACAAGCTGGTATTGGAAATGGCATAGTAACTGCTGATATGCTTCTTGATAATCTGCAAGGCGACGATGCAGGAATGCTTGCCCGTAAAGCAGCTTCTGACCGCGAGTGGACATATGGTCACGTAGTTGTCGATGAAGCTCAAGAGCTTACAGCAATGGATTGGAGAATGCTTATTCGTCGTTGTCCTTCACGCTCCTTTACTATTGTTGGCGATGTTGCACAAACTTCTGCGCTCGGAGGAACTCACAGATGGCAGAAGAATATGAATTCTCTATTTGGAGAACCAAATTGGGATCTTTACGAGTTAACAATTAATTATCGAAATCCTAGTGAAGTTTCTGAAGCAGCAAGCAAAGTTGCAACAGATTCAGGATTATACATTTCTACTGTTCATGCAGTTCGCTCAGTACCTGATTCACTCGTATCACAAACGGTTGAATCACAAGATGAACTCGATACTGCACTTGCAGAATCTTGTACAAAACTATTCGAAAAATTTGTCTCTGATGATGGTAGTGGTCGTATTGCAATCATTACTCCTAACAGTATGGTTAGCCATGCTAAAAAGGTTGTAAATCAAGCATTAGAACATGCATTACCTGAAAAATTATGGAATCAGTTAAACAAACAAAATGCCGATGATTGCCAATGCAGCGTTTGCACAGCTGAGGAAGTAAAAGGTCTTGAATATGACGCTGTCATAGTGTTGCAACCTTCTCAGATTGAGCAGGAAGCAGCATCTAGACTAACTGCTGCAGCCAATCTATATGTTGCAATGACTAGACCAACTCAAAAATTGCATATAATACGCACTGCAGATGACGCAAATTTTGAGAAATAGAACTCAAAATAATGCAAAAGCGCAGGGAATAGATATTCTGTAACAATAATCGATAAAATTATTATTTTTCTGTTTTACTGCGCTTTAAATCTTCAATGGCATGTTCAAAATCTTCAAGACCTGCGAAGTTTTGGTACACACTTGCAAAACGAAGATATGCAACTTCATCTAATTCACGCAATGGCTTAAGAATAGCTTTGCCAACTTCTTCAGATGTAACTTGCGCTAAACCTCGTGCTCGCAAATCAGCTTCTACTCGCATACCAATTGTCTTTAACGCTTCAGCATTAATGGGACGTCCTTGACATGCTTTGCTAACACCGGCAACAACTTTTGCCCGATCAAAAGGTTCAATAGAGCCTGAACGCTTCATTACAAGCAACTGAGTTGTTTCCACCGTAGTAAATCGATTACCAAAAA
>NZ_LWSR01000038.1:0-7390 GCF_001660745.1 Gardnerella sp. 26-12 | reverse complement strand
ATATAAGATCTGACAATGTATTAAATATCACAAAAGGTATGTTGTGCTTTTTAGAGGTGATACACTTTCTCATTGGTACTTCTGCCCAGGCTGCGTAGGTCAGGAAGTATTCAATTCAGTAATTTACAATGCGCAGCAGCTTAAAAAGGATTTCCTATGAGCGATATTTTCAATACAAATAATAATGGGTTAGAATCATCTAATTGTGTAACGGATCAAGTGGATAGTAATGCTGCTTCTAGTATTAATAGGGTTGTAAGCATGCGTTGGCGTGTTGCAGATATCGCATTAGGTGCTGCTCTTGCTGCTGTTTTTGGCGTTATCTTGTATGGCTATGGCTTGGTGTTTATTCCTTTGATTCGTACTTTGAATGCAGCTGTTCTTCCTGGTTTTGCAAGCATCACGCATGGTGTTTGGTATTTGTCTGGAACTCTTGCAGTTTTGCTTATTCGTAAGCCAGGTTCTGCAGTGTATGTAAATGTTGTTGCAGCATTTGTACAGGTGCTTCTTGGAACTCCGTTTAATATGCGAGATACGCTTATTTCCGCACTTTTGCAGGGTGTGTTTGCGGAGATTCCGTTCTTAATTTTCCGTTTGCGAAAGTTTAATTTGACTTTAAGTGCTCTTTCTGGTTTGCTTGTGGCTTTTGAGTATGGTGTGTTCTTAAGCTTCACTAAGTATCAGGCTAAAGCTCCTACTTATATTACGATTCATATGATTACAGAGCTTATTAGTGGATTGTTGCTTTCTGGAGTGCTTGTGTGGTTTGTGTATTTGGCTTTGCGCAAAACTGGTGCTCTTGATAACTTCGCATCTGGACGTTCTGACCGAGCTTGAAATCATCGGGATTTCAAGCTCCTTCAGAACGTCGAGCTTGCTCAGGTTGAAAGCACGGTGTGCTTTCAACGCAAGCGAGGTCTGCCTTCGTCGTTATTGACGGAGGCAGATTTTGGTTGGTGTGGTTTTGTGTTGGGTTTTGTTTTTGTTTGTTGGGGTTTTGACCGAGTTTGAAATCATAGGGATTTCAAGCTCAGTAATCCTAAGCAAGGTCAAAAATTCGACTCACTGAGTTGGCGACGTTTATGGGTATGTGCTAATCTAGTCGTTGCTAACTTTGTTAGCGTGGGGCTTTAGCTCAGTCGGTTAGAGCAGCGGACTCATAATCCGTCGGTCCAGGGTTCAAGCCCCTGAGGCCCCACAAGATATTAATAATGCCACTTCATTATGATTTATGAAGTGGCATTTTTGCATCTTATAATTTAAATTTTTTTGTTTTATTTGTTATTTTCTGCCATTGACAAGTAATCTGGTATTTGTTTTGGATACTTAGGCCATGCTCCTTCTTGAGTGCACACAAATGCTGCAGTATTAACAGCTGCGCGATGCGCCTCTTGCAAGCTTTCTCCCTTAAGAATATGCGCTGCAAATGTTCCTGAGAACGAGTCTCCAGCACCAACTGTGTCAAGAACTTCAACGTGTGGAGTTGGGATAGTAGAGCTTTCTCCGGTGTTTGTAGTAATCGTGCTAAAAGTAGAGCCGCCTGTAAGAATCACATAATCTAGTCCGTAACGAGCTTGGAACCACTTGCAAGCTTCCTCGTCTGAAGTGTCGCGAATATTGAACATATCGCGTAATAAGAATAGTTCCGAATCGTTAAGCTTAAATACTGTTGCTTCTTGAAGTAATGTGTCGATAAGATCCTTAGAGTAGTGATCGCTTCTAATGTTAATATCGAAGAACTTCATTGCTCCAGGCTTAGTATGCTTTAACAATTGCAAAATTGTGTCGTGAGTTTCTTGAGAACGTAAGCTTAGAGTGCCAAAGCATACTGCATCTGCTCGTTCTACTAAATCAATGAGTTCTCGAGTGTAAAGAATATGATCCCATGCTATATTTCGCAGAATAGTGTACTCTGGTATTCCATTTTTTAGTGTTACTTCTACAGTGCTTGTTGGCCAAGCGTTGCGTTGAATAATTGAAGCGATGCCAGCTTTGTTCACTTTGTCAATCAGCTCATCGCCGAGTTGGTCTTGACCAACAGCGCTAATCATGCAACTTTGCGCTCCGTGACACTGTGCGTGATATGCAAAATTTGCTGGTGCTCCTCCAACACGTTTTCCATGTGGGAGCAAATCCCATAAAAGTTCGCCGAGTGAAAGAACAATTGGCTTAGTCATAATATTCCTTTCGCACGCGTCAGTGCAGCAAATTTGTAGAGCTATACTTTTACTAAATATCTTCTCGCTTCTTCAAAAGCATTTTGATGCAAATTTTGCTTGTAAAAATGCTATACAAACAATTATGGTGCGCCCTTTCGATAAGTAACATGCGCAATGCGTGTTACGTTTCTATAGAGCGCACCATAAGTGCCATATTGCGTACGTTTAACTTAGCTTATGCTGGCNTAYTATNTTATTATTATTCACATCATTCGCAATTAGTAACTTTTAGGAGCAGCAATGAAGCAAACTGACGCCGCTAAAGAAAACTATGAAACAACACTTAGCGGATGGAGGCACTCTGCAGCATGGACGTATGGCATTATGCTATTTTTCTCTGCAGTAGCACTTGTAACTTCGCTTATACTTTCTGCTGAAACCCTTGCTTTAGCGCGCGCACCTAAAAAACTGCTCAGCTGCGATTTTAACAGCGTTGTGTCCTGCTCTAGAGTTGCACAAACTTGGCAGGCAGAAATTGTGAAATTTGGCGAATTAAGCTTCCCAAACGCATTCTTTGGAATTGCTGCAGAAAGCGTATTCGTAACGCTCGCAGTTATTGGAATGATTCGCGTACGCGTGCCGCGATGGTTCGCAATCTGCACTTGGCTTGGTGGGTTATGCGCTCTTGTTTATGCTTACTGGCTGTTTTCGCAATCTATGTTCGTAATTCACGCGTTGTGCCCGTGGTGCATTGTGCTTATGTTCTCCACAACAATGCAATTTATATCGTTGACTCACGCAAGCGTAAGTTCGCAAAAGTTGCTTGTTAAGCGTTTTAGCTTGGTTGAAAGCTATTACCGTTTGCGATACGACTTGCTAATAGATGTGCTTTGGGTTGCGGCATTGCTTACTTTGATTTTGTGCCAATATTCTAAAGTATTTTTTGGCTGAATAAGAGCGATTTTTAACGCAAAATCTTAACGCAAGTCTTTCAGCACAAGCTCTTCGCAAGTTGCTGCATGCGCAAGCTTGTATCCGAATTAGTAAGAGTTATGCTGCCTTCTTGAGAATCGCTTGCAAGCTCATTATTAAGTTCCAATATTTTGCGCAAATGATTAATAGTTCCTTCGTTGCCGTCAACAATATTCGTGCGCGCAGGCAAAAACTCGCGGAAATAATCCCTATAAAACACAAAATGAGTGCAGCCCAGCACAACCGAATCAATACTGTCTAAATCATACTCGTCGAAATACTTGTGAAGAGCAGCAAAAACTACATCACGATTATTAAGCTCCCCACCCTCAACAATACGCACTAAGTCGGGGCAAGGCTGCGAAAAAATCGTGTTATTTTGCGAAAAACGTTGCAGCAAATCCGCAAACTTATGCTCGCGCAAAGTAAGCTCAGTTGCGGCCACAATTACGCGCTGAGGCTCACCTTTACCTAAATCACAAGCTAATTTAAGCGCCGGCTCCATACCTACGATAGGTATATTGTAATGCGCGCGCAAATCGTTCACAGCTGCGGAAGTGGCAGTATTACAAGCAATTACAACAGCTTTTACATTTAGGCGAACAAAATGCTCGACAATTGCAAAGCTTAACTTTTTAACTTCTTCAGGCGTTTTAATGCCGTATGGCGCGTTTGCAGAGTCGCCGAAATAAATAATTCGCTCATGCGGAAGAGCAGCATGCAACTGACGAGCTACGGAAATGCCTCCAAGCCCAGAATCAAAAACGCCAATTGCTGCCGACGATGCCATAAACTACCTCCTAAAAACGCTTACTATCGTAATGGCGAGTGTCAACATACTAGGAAAACATACTACGAAATATATTGAACGCTGCCATTTCTAATTATGGCAACTTCGCTAGCAACTTCTTGCACAACGCCAACATCATGAGTAATAAACAAGCATGCGTAACGGTATTTTTGTTGCAAATCATGCAATAAGTTAAGTACACAACGTTGCACTGTTACGTCAAGCGCAGAAGTTGGCTCATCCACAATAAGCAGAGAAGGCTGCAAAATCAACGCTCGCGCAATACCTACGCGCTGTCTTTGACCTCCGGAAAGCTCGTGAGGAAAACGGCTTGCGAATTCAACTGGCAGTTGTACTTGATTAAGCATTTCTCCAACGCGCTCTAAACGCTCATTGGCATCAAGATTCGTGTGTAAAAGTAATGGTTCTGCAATACTCCAGCCAATGGTTTTACGCGGATTTAGTGCGGAACCTGAATCTTGAAAAACGTATCCAATTCGCGATAATGCTTGGCGGCGAACTTTATTGTTTAATCTGTTTAAGTTTTCTCCATTAAGTAGCACTAATCCTGAATTTGGTTTGATTTGCCCAGAAATAAGCTTTGCAATAGTGGTTTTCCCAGCTCCAGACTCCCCGACTAAAGCTAGTGTAGAGCCAGAGTTAATGCGCAAGTTTGCATTAGCGAGAGCAAGCTTATTTGAATCTTTGCTAAAACGAGCATGCGAATACTTCACACTTACGCCTTGAACTTCAACTACTGGAGATTCAGAACCTGGAGATTCAGAAATATTCTTAGCAATATTCTTAGCAATTGCTTTTGCTACTTCTTCTATACTTTCATAAGAATCACCACTTGAAGCATATTGCATATCAAATTTAGGAACAGAATCTAGCAAAGTGCGCGTATATTCGTGCTTAGGATTCGCAAAAATATGCTGAACTTCGCCAGATTCCACAACATTCCCGCCTTGCATTACATACATTTCATCTGCGAGCGCGCGCACAACACTCATATCGTGCGTAATAATTAACACAGCAAGCTGTAATTTCTCCGACAAATTACGTATAAGACGTAAAATATCTCGTTGCGTGGTGATGTCGAGTGCTGTTGTAGGCTCGTCTGCAATCAAAACTTGTGGACGATTTATTAAAGCCATAGCAATCATCGCACGCTGGAGTTGGCCGCCAGAAAGCTCATGCGGATAAGAACGATACACGCGCTCAGCATCACTCAACTCAACCTCGAGGAGCTGCGAAATCACACGCTTCTTACGCTCTCTTTGGCTAAGCTTTCCTGCTTTTTCAGGATGATATATTAGCGCTTCTTCTATTTGCTTGCCAATTGTTTTCACAGGATTAAACGCACTGGACGGCTCCTGAAAAATCATGCCAATCATACCACCGCGAATATGCTCATAAGAGGCATCTTCGCTAAGCAAATTTATAAAAGATTCGTTAGCATCCGAAGCGTTAAGAAGTGCCGCATTCCCTTCAACACGCGCATTATTATCGAGCAATCCCATAAGAGCCAGCGCAGTAAGTGACTTTCCAGAACCGGACTCGCCTACTAACGCAGAAACCATTCCAGCACGCAATCGCATAGAAACATTGCGTGTAATTTGCCTACCGTCAATCGAAACCGACAAATCTTCAACGCTTATAACAATTCTTTTACGCGCATCCAAATCTTTATTATCCAAAGCTTGCGCATCCAAATTCGTCATCTTCAATCACCTATTCAAAGACACAGCTGCATAATTAGGGTAAGCAGGAAAACTTCCGATGTAGAAATTCTCAACACCGCTTCCATGAATAAACGTATTATGCGAGTAAATAAGCGGAACAACAGGAGAATCTTCCATAATAGCGTGATCCGCCTTTTGCCACAGTTTATGAGCCGAATTCTCGTCAACAGTTTGCACAGCTTCGCGAATTAAAGCATCTACTTTAGGATTCGAATAACGAGAAATATTCCAGTTACCGCCGCCAATTTGCGAAGAATCAAAAAGCGGTCCCAAATTCGCAAAAGCAGAAGGAAAATCAGGCTGCCACGAAGCCAAAGCCAAATCGTAATCTCCGGAATTTGACGTAATTGCATCCGTAAAGTTTACTGCGTCAACAGTTTTAATCGTCACTTTAATACCAGCTCGCTTTAAACTTGATTGCACAGAAGATGCCACTTGCGTTTGATCCGGACGAGCAATCAGAATCAACTTAATATCGGTTTTACCTGATTTTTTCAATAGTTGTTTAGCTTTCTCAACGTTCCCTCGAGGATCTTCAGAATACAAATTAAACTGCTTTCGACCAGAAATACCAGGCGTAATAAGCGTAGTAGCAAAACCTCCAGCAATTTCGCCGCCCTTCGCAGTTCGATACGACTGCTTATCAACAGCATACTGAATCGCTTTTCGAATATTGATATCCGTTATTCTGCGCGTATTCATAGCCAAATATTCAAGAGCACCATCACTACTAGTAGTTAGCAACTTACGAGATTGAGGATGCGCTTGAGCTTGTGCAAGCTGAGCAGGCGGCACAAAATCAGCCAAAAATGCGGTTTTTGTATCCGTATTTCCTTGAATCATAGACTGAGCTGAAACAGTAGTGTCTGAACCAAGTTTCCACACAATTTCATCTGCAGAAGCTGTGCGAGTACTGTCGAGCTTGGAATCCCAATACTTATTGCGTTGCATTACAACTTGCTTTCCAACTTCGTTCTGCACAATCCTGTATGGTCCTGAAGATTTCGGCCTTTTACTATATGTCTGAGCATCGCCTGAACTAGTTGGAACTGGCACAAATGCAGCCAAAGATGTCACCCACGGCCAATCTGCAAAAGGTGCTTTCAAATGGAAAATAATCGTTTGATTATCTGGAGTTTCAATCGAATCAAGCGACTTTCCGTCGAATGGTCCTCTATAGTTTTCAGCTCCAACAAGAAGAGTTTTGTGATATCCAAAACCACCGCTTAACGAATCTGCAAACGAGCGCTCAATACCAAATTTAATATCGTGCGAAGTGATTTCGGTTCCATCTTCATACTTAACACCCTTTTTAAGAGTGTATTTCCAAGTTTTTCCGCCGTCACTTGTTGTGCCAGTATCCGTTGCCAAATCTGGAACTACGCGCGTTTGCTTGCTTAAATCCGGATTTACTTTCCAAGTAGTAAGCGCGCGGAAGATGAAATTATTTGACGTAATTGGCAAACCTTGACTGCGCGCTGGATCGAAATTCATATTCGTATTTGACGTAAATATTGTAAAAGTTCCGCCTTTTTTAGGATTAGAATTTAGCACAGAAGTGTTCGTAATACTGGTTTTCCCAGAGTTGTAATTTGTGCAAGCTGAAAGCGAAAGTAGTGAAATTGTAAGTAGTGAAAAAGCTGCTGTTGAAGCAAGAATTTTCTTTGAAGCCGTATTATTTTTGAAAATGAACATAATAATCCCCTTATTTCTTTAATCTTTTC
>NZ_LWSR01000037.1:0-8067 GCF_001660745.1 Gardnerella sp. 26-12 | reverse complement strand
AATATTTCCGAATATTATACGATTTTATTGTCCATAATCCGAAATACTCCATAAAACACACTGAATATTACATCATCATTTTCAGTAAAACTTAGCTCATCAGTTTCAATTTCAAATATAGTAATATTTTCCCTTCTCATATTTCCCCCATTTTCATACTATTTGCACTCAATCAACTATTGAGCATCATTTAATGGAACATTAATAGACTGTCCGATAACCAAATCTTCAGAAGAAAGATGATTTAAAGCCATTAAACGCTCTACATTATCTGATATATCACCGTTTTTAGGAGTAATAGTAGCAGCATAATTCCATAACGTATCTCCAGGACGAACTGTATATGTAACAACTCTTTCAGGTATTGCAGAAACAGCAGTCTTTGGCATAAACAATGTACAGAATGTTATTGCTGTCATCAAAAGTACAGTTACACGAAAAACTCTAGTTTTGCGCGCATGCTTATTAGAAACGCAGCGTTTACGAATCAAATAAGTATTTTCTTGCATACCTACTCTAACTTCCCTGCCACTTCTAATTAATGACGTACTCATAATTATCCTTTCTCCTTCCTTAATCGACTGAACATTTGTTCTATCGAACAGATGTATTAATAATGACACATTTGTTCGATAGTTGCAACGGCGTGTCGAACAGATGTTTGATTTTTTTAAGAAAGTGCGTTAAAATAGTAAAAGCGAAAGGAGCACCATGAATAACGATGGCACAAATAACGATAACAATGGCATTAATGCTAGCGATATTAGCGCAATGTCACTTACTGACCGCCAACGCAATATTATCAATGCCATCCAAAACAATATAAAAATTCATGGATTCCCTCCTTCTTTCCGCGAAATCGGAGAAGCAGTTGGACTTAGAAGCCCATCTTCTGTGAAACATCAATTGCGAACACTTGAAGATAAAGGGATTTTGCGAATTAATGCAAATAAAGGTCGCGCTATTGAAATTCTTGATAATTCAATTGTTGAAAAGAATTCAAATAACAAAATTAATAAAAATTCTTCAAGAGTTGCCAATATTAGCGCATACGAATCTGATTCTGTTATAAATTCTAGAGATGTTCCTCTAGTGGGAAGAATCGCAGCAGGAGCTCCAATAACAGCAGAACAGCATATTGAAGATGTAATGCGATTGCCAGAACGTCTTACAGGTACAGGAAATCTTTTTATGCTTGAAGTACACGGCGATTCGATGATTGACGCCGCTATTTGCGATGGCGATTATGTAGTAGTTAGAGAGCAGCATGAGGCTGTAAATGGAGACATTGTTGCAGCACTGTTAGATAACGAAGCAACTGTTAAAACTTTCAGAAATGACCACGGTCACGTATGGCTTATTCCACATAATCCGGCTTACTCTCCTATTGACGGATCACACGCAACTATTATGGGAAAAGTTGTTACAGTATTGCGAAAAATCTAACAAATATAACTACTGAACAAACAATAGAATTTAACACAATAAGTTGTAAGTTGTCATTAGCCCATAGAGCTAAAGCAGCAGAGAACATAAATTGCAAACCATAAAAAACAAGTTATAAAATGCAAAACGCAAAACTTGAAACTTAAAACCCTAAAACTTAAAACCCAAACCCTAAAAAAATCTCCCCACCTATTCACAAACGAACTAGGTGGGGAGATTAATACTTACTTACGCAAGTGGATGTGAATCCTTAATTGTCACTGAAATTTCACGTCCATTTGGAGCCGCATAGCTAACAGTATCACCAGTATGAGCACCCATAATAGCCGCTCCAATTGGAGATTCCGGGCTAATAACGTCATAATCTGTAGCTACAGCAATATCGCGAGAACCAAGAACATAAGTCATTTCTCGACCTGCTAGCTCAAGAGTAACCAAAGAACCATTGCCAACAGTGCCATCCTTCGGAGCTTCAAGAATCTTCGCATTACGAAGCTTCACAATAAGCTCATTAATGCGACCTTCATTCTTTCCTTGCTCCTCGCGAGCAGCCTGATAACCACCATTTTCAGACAAATCACCTTCAGCACGAGCTGCAGCAATACGCTCAGTGATTTCTTCTCGATACTCACCTTCACGATGCGCTAACTCTTCTTTTAGTTTGTCATACGCTTCCTGCGTAAGTAAAATAGTTTTTTCTTCAGCCATTGCTACCTCCTTATCCAACAATCTCTAAAAATAAAAACTATTCGCGCGCAAATAAAATTCACGCTCTTCTATCAACGAGTTGAAATAATATCAACAACAAATACCAAAGTGTCTCCGCCACCAATACCGGCTTGCGGTATGCCACGAGAGCCATAACCATACTCTGGAGGGATAGAAATCAACAAACGAGATCCAACATTATGACCTGGAACAGTGCGATCCCAGCCCTGAATCACTTGACCGACACCAATACCAAAACTAGCTGGAGTATGACGAGCAAAGCTTGAATCAAATGGCTTGTCGCTGCCCCAAACCACACCATGATAATTCACAGTTACAGTGTCACCGGCACGAACTACAGGACCATTACCTTCAACTAATTCAACAACTTTAAGACCTGCTGGCGGTTCAGATTCAGGGAACGTCACCGTTGGCGTAGTGCCAAATTCTGCAATCACTTCTGGCATATCTTGTGCCATATTTCCTCCTTTACAAACTCCAAACAGTATAATCTGAACAGTATAACATCTACACAGACAGCTTTTAACCATCCTGCATTACTAAAGCAGCGCATTTTAAATAGTACATTTAAGTAAATGCACATTCGAATAAATGCAGTTTAGACTAACACTTCCTAGATTAACCTGTCCTAGATTAGCACTGAAACGTTACGTATGTACATGAAATATACGCATTGTGTATAACTTAGCAAAAATTAATCTCAAAACATTAGCGAATTAATGCAAAAATATTAGCAAATTAGCACTCAACAACGTTTACAGCTAGCCCACCTTTTGAGGTTTCGCGATATTTAGACATCATGTCATGACCAGTTTCTTTCATAGTCTTAATCGCTTTGTCAAGGCTTACCATGTGCGAGCCATCTCCAAGCATTGCCATTCGAACGGCATTAATTGCAGTATTTGCAGCCATAGCATTGCGCTCAATACAAGGAATTTGTACCAAACCGCCTACAGGATCGCAAGTTAATCCCAAATGGTGTTCTATACCGATTTCTGCAGCATTTTCAACCTGTTCCGGGGTTCCTCCCAACACTTCGCACAATCCTGCAGCAGCCATTGAACAGGCAGAACCAACCTCTCCTTGACAACCAACTTCAGCTCCAGAAATTGAAGCATTTCGCTTAAATAAGTAACCAACAGCACCTGCAGCAAGCAAGAATCGCACAACTCCATCTTCATCAGCAGAATCAACAAATCGCCAATAATACTGCAATACTGCAGGAATAATTCCTGCAGAACCATTCGTTGGAGCAGTAACAATACGCCCACCACCAGCATTCTCTTCACTAACAGCGAGCGCAAAAAGATTAACCCACGCAGAGTCTGAACTTTCTAAAGCAGCATCCGAACGACGACGATTGTTGCGAAGCATGTCTGAATTTGCAGCTAAGCGCTCATACATGTGAGGAGCTCTACGAGGCACATCAAGGCCTCCTGGCAAAATCGGTTGCTTTGAGTTGCATCCGTTTTCTACACATTTACTCATAACTTTCCAAACATGCAGCAAATAGTTGCGCACGTAGTCGGCATCACCTTCATGCAATGCAAGCTCGTTTTGCCACACAACATCGCTTATTGACATATGCTTTTCTCGGCAAATATTTATAAGCTCGTCGCATGAAGTAAAAGGATAAGGTACAGTGGAATCTTTTGTTTGATTTGAGGAGTTTGCAGCATTATCGCTACTATTTCCGTTATTACTTTCGTTATTATTCTCGTTATTACTTTCGTTATTATTCTCGCTTACACCATTCTTATTGGCATTATTTTCATCCTGCTCAGTAACACGCTCATGCAAGCCAACCATTGCATCATCTGCACACCCTTGACGAATAAATCCGCCGCCAATTGAATACCAAACTTGCTCATCGATTTTATTTCCGTCAGAATCAGTTGCAACAAAACGCATTCCATTAGGATGAACAACCATTCGCATCCATTTTTCAAAAATTACGTCCTTATCGTAATCAAAAGCAATAGTATGTTCACCTGCGAGCATTAAAGTGCCAGTTTTTTTGCATTCCTGACGAATAGTAAGCATATGATCAGTGTCTACATTATCTGGAAGATTTCCTTCAAGACCTGCAACGCAAGCACGATCAGTACCATGACCAAGACCCGTTAAAGACAACGATCCGTAAAGAGTCACACTTACATGCGCAACGTTTGCAAGACTACCACTTTTTTTAAGCGATGAAACAAACGAGCATGCAGCTCGCATAGGACCTACTGTATGTGAAGAACTAGGACCAACTCCAACTGAAAACATCTCTAAAATACTAAACACGTATCTATTGTAAGCATTATTAAGCTCACGTCGACACACTAATTACATGAGAAATATGTTAGATTGTTCACTTCTTACTTTGTTTAGATAACAAGTTTGCTAAACTCACACACGCAAACCATAAGATTACAGCTAACACAACAGCTATAAGCATTACCGTAAACGCACTTCCTGCAGTCGGCACGTGAATTTCGAAGAATTTCGCAGTAAACGGTATAAAAGCTCCAGCAACTCCAGCTGCAGCAAATAGCGCAACCATAATTCCTCTCCACGAGCACAAAGGCTTGGCGACGCTTGCAAGCACGAGTATGCCAAGAACAAATACGATTACGGAACAAATACTGCGAGTAGTTGCCAAAGCTTGCACGTTTGAAACAATAAAACGAGATGCTATCAAATTATTTGCAACAACATCGTCAAGATTTAATCCCAAAACTCGCGGAGCTATAACAGCAGTAGCGAGCACAGAAGCAGCTATAGCAAATCCGCTAGGAACAGCAAAACGAACAACTCGCTTCAAGAATCCTGGAATATATCGACGAGTATTAGGCGCCAGAGCGAGCAAAAATGCTGGAATACCAATAGTTAAAGAACCAATATAAGTAATGTGACGAGGCAAATACGGGAAGTGCAACGCTAGAAGCACAACTCCTGCAGAAATAAGCGCAGAATAAACAGTTTTTACAAGGAACAAGCCAGCCACACGTTCCATATTTGCCATCACTTGTCTACCGCGAGCAACAACATCAGGCAAATGCGAGAATCGTGAATCGACAAGAACCACTTGGGCTACAGCTTTTGCAGCAGGAGCAGCATTGCCCATAGCAACGCCCAAATCAGCTTCTTTAAGAGCCAAAGTATCGTTCACGCCGTCACCAGTCATAGCGACCACATGACCTTGAGTGTGAAGCGCCTGAACAATCGCTTTCTTTTGATGAGGAAGCACACGTCCAAGCACATCCACATTTTCAAGCACTTTAGCCAATTCGTTAATATCTTCTGGCAGTTTTCTAGCGTCCATTGCAACAGGCTTGCGATCTCCTGTTAAGCCAACTTTTGCAGCAACAGCCGCAACAGTTCTAGGATTATCTCCTGAAATTACTCGGCAGCGCACACCCTGCTCACGGAACCACGAAAGAGTTTTACGAGCGTCTTCACGAATACGCTCAGAGCAGCGAACTAAAGCAACAGGCTGAGCATTTGCGCAAATAGTGGGAGAATCGCCAAAAGTTTTATCTGTTTCTGTTACGCTATTTACCTCGTTACTTTCAACGCTACTTACTTTTGCAAGAAGCAGCACGCGCTCGCCTTGCTCAGCATAAGAATTAACTTTCTCTAAAAGTTCATTAGTATTTGCATAATTAATCGCGCTTAGCAATACTTCCGGAGCACCCATATACCAAGTTGCACGCTCTCCACTACTTTGCACATATTGCACAGCGCTCCATTTTCTAGCAGACGAGAATGGAAGACGATTAGATACATGCGCGCTAGCTGCAACTCCTTGAGCATCAAGCCCTTGCATAATTGCAACGCCTGTTGCGTTAGGATTTTCTTCATTAGATAAATCAAATAAAGCTTGACTAGTTTGCAAGCTGGTCTGTAAAGATATTTCTACACTACTATTATCTAGATTTTCTACACCAACGAATGCAATACCACCATCGGTTATAGTGCCAGTTTTGTCTAGGTTCAAGCAGTCTACGCGCGCTAAAGTTTCTACAGATTCCAACTCCTGAACTAACGTTTGCTTACGCGCAAGTCGCATAGCAGCCACCGCAAAATTAAGCGAAGTAAGAAGAACCAATCCTTCTGGAATCATGCCAACAACGCCTGCAACAGCAGAGACAACAGCTCCCCTCCAAGCACCAGTCTGCCAAGCTTCAACAAATCCGCCAACCTTGTGCATTTGCGACCACACAAGCAGCACACACAAAGGCACCACAACCATCGTCATATACTTCAAAATCGTATTAATTCCACGACTTAAGTCGGAAATTGTTTTGGTATAAACCTTCGCTTGCGCAGCCAATTTTGCAGCATAACTGTGCTCACCTACGGCAGTAACACGCGTTAAAGCCATTCCAGAAACTGCAGTAGATCCGGAATAAACGTCGTCACCTTGGGCTTTTCGAACTGTAGCAGATTCGCCTGTGAGCATGGACTCGTCCATTTCCAATCCCCACGATTCCAGCACTTCTACGTCTGCTGGAACCTGCTCGCCGGCTCTGAGCCACAAAACATCCCCAAGCACAATATCTTTGTGCGCAATCTCAATATTTTCTCCGCCTCTACGCACCATTGCGCGAGCGGCAATCAATATAGAAAGCCTATCCAAAGTGCGCTTTGCTTTTAACTCAGTCACAATGCCAATTCCAGTGTTTACCAGAATTACTACACCAAAAACAGCATCCTTCCACGAACCCGTGGCAAGCACGACAACCATTGCTGTGAAAATAATCGCGTTAAACAATGTAAACACGTTCGCGCGCACAATATCCATTAAAGAACGAGAAGTCTGCTTAGAAGTAATATTCACATCTCCGCGAGAAACTGCCTCCGCAACCTCTTCGTCACTCAAACCAGAAATTTCTACTTTAGGAAGCACCACAATAGCGTTATTTTTGCTGCTTTCTGTAGACGCTATTGCATTTTGTTCGTTATTTGTCATTTATAATCACTTCCCTGCTGTGTGGCGTATTGTCAATTATTGCTCGAACAATGCTTAGCAAAGACGAACGCTCAAATTTTGATTTCTTGCTTTTATTGTTTAAAGATTCGCTATTTTTTGATAAATAAGATTCATGAATATTTTTTCCAATTCCACTTCCATCGCTATCAAAATACAAAGTAGCTGCGTATAAAATTGCGTCTTTTGGTGCTTTTACAGGATTTATTAACGCAACTGGCACTCCAGCGTAACGCGCGTATTGCAGCGCAGAAATCCATGCTTTGCTTTCGTTTTGTTTATTGCGAGTGCTGTTATTAAGCTTGTTATTCTCTTTTATATTAGGTTGATTATTAGCATTATGCAGGTCGTCAACGCCTGTTACGTCGAGCGCGTCTATAAGTATTAATGAAACAGGCTGCTCACTTGCAGCGCGAATAGCTTGCTGAGCAGCTTCGTTAGGATTAGCAACATTGGATAGCGGCACATAAGAGGCACTCAATTTTGACGTTTTACAATGCTTCATAACTTCGTCATCAAGCGCAGCTAATTTTGAACCAATTACAAGTAGATGAATATCGTCAATATCCACACCGTCGTGAATTATGTCTCCAACGCGACCAGTATTCCCCACAGCTTTACCCTGCGGCTCGCAAGCACTCAACGCACCCAGCGCTAAAGCAGTTACGACAGTAGTCGCAAAAATGGTAATAGCGCGTTTAGAAAACATAAGACTTTTATACCACACCTTCAACATAAGTGGTGGTTTTGAATAAACACTCTCCCACAACACGCACAAAATCAAAATTGGTAAGACTCGCATTCGTGTAATAGTATTATGCATTGGATGTGCATTCGCGCCGCAGCGTGAATTAAACAAAGCAGTTGAAGCACATACAATAATTTCAACAGAATTTAGCGAAATTAAATTAACT
>NZ_LWSR01000036.1:0-8143 GCF_001660745.1 Gardnerella sp. 26-12 | reverse complement strand
AGCGTCAGATGTGTATAAGAGACAGCACTGATATTTTGCGTTTTTTTGCATGTTTAGATATGTATAATGTAACTTATATATACGAAATTTTTCCCTTGGGTATTGAGAAAAGTGTTGTGCAAAAATATTTTCTGTTTGTCTCTTTGTACATAGCTTGGCTAAAAATATACTAATTATGTGTCCCGGATTGACAAGGGTTGATTCAAACACGCCCTTTTCAAGGTCGAGTGTTAGATCGGCAATACTGTAAATCACAAGATTTATGGATGCCGAATGGAGGTAAAAAATGGCTAGTCGTAGAAAAGAGTCACAATGATACGATACATCGTTAAACGATGCCTGAATTATGTGGTGATGTTGTTTGTTGCCGTATCCATGACGTATTTCTTGACAAGTGCTTTTATGAGACCGCGTTCGAACTACATGTCTAGGCATCCGCATCCACCTATTGCATCAATCAACCGTTCTTTGGATTTGGCAAATATTAACGACCAGACTCCAGTGTTTACTCGTTATTGCCGTTGGATTTACAACATTTTTACTAAGTGGGATTGGGGATTGAGCCCAGATCAAGCTCCAGTTGGTCCGGCAATTATGTCTCGTATTGGCGCATCTGTTCAGCTGGTTACAGGCGCTACAATTCTTGGCATTGTTCTCGGTGTTAGCGTTGGTGTTTACACTGCTATCCGTCAGTACAAGTGGCAAGATAGAGTTCTTAATTCCACCGCAACCTTCCTGTTGGTTGTTCCTGCAGCAGTTTTGGGTTTGATGGTTGTGCTTGCTGCTATTAGCATTAACCACGCAACAGGCGTGCGACTTTTCTACGTTACTGGTTTGCACTCTTACCAGGGTTCTGACCCGTTCATGTTCCTTCTTGACTTCCTTCAGCATTTGATTTTGCCGACGATTGTTATGACAATTCCTGGCATGGTTGGGTATCATTTAACGCAGCGCACGTATCTTCTCGATACTATGAATGCTGATTACGTTCGTACGGCTCGCGCTAAGGGCTTACCTTTGAATTTGGCTATTCGCCGCCACGCTTTGCGTACTTCTTTGATTCCAACAGCTGTTGACGTCGCCTTCTCTATTGCAGGCGTGTTTACGGGTGCTGTGATTACTGAAACCGTGTTTGCTATTAACGGTCTTGGTAGCTACTTCGTTCAGACCATTATGCAGAACGATATTAACGGTTCTGTTGCTATTGCAGCGTTTGGTGCTGTATGTACCTTAGTTGGTGCTCTGCTTGCAGATATCTTCTCTGCTTGGCTCGACCCACGTATTCGTTTGAACTAGCAGAACAGTGTAGGTGAATTTGATATGAATAAAAAAGATGTATCTTCAAAACCTCAAGAATCTGCTGCAGATAGAAAAGCTACTGCTGGTGCCTGGGGCAACTTTAAGCGCACTGGTAAGATGACGCTTTATACGCGTCGATTCTTCCGTCGCCCGTCTGCAGTTGTGGGCTTGGTTATGTTCGTAATTTTGATTCTTTTTGCTTTGTTTGGCTCAAAGATTTCAAAGTGGAGCTACGACGAACCAGACTTTTCTTCTCTAGCAACTCCTCCTTCTGCAGAGCATTGGCTGGGAACTACGCCAGGCGGTTCAGACATGTACGCAATGGTTGTGCGCGGACTTGGTCGTTCACTTTCCATTGGTATTGTTAGCTCTATTACCATTACAGTTATTGCTGCTTTGGTTGGTACTGCTATTTCTTACTTCGAAGGATGGTTTGAGCAGGTTGGTATGTGGCTTTTGGACATGCTGCTGATTGTTCCTTCCTTCCTGCTGATTGCTTTAATCATTAGTGCTTCTAGTGGTGGTAGCGATTGGCTGTGGTTGGCATTTGGCTTAACAGCTTTTGGTTGGATTGGTTACGCTCGTACTCTTCGTACGTTGACTTTGAGCTTGCGCGAACGTGAGTATGTTCGTGCAGCTAAGTTCGAGGGCGTTTCTTCGTTCCGCATTATTGTGCGCCACTTGGTTCCAAACTTGGGTTCTGTATTGATTATTAACACGGTTCTTGGTGTTATTGGTGCGATTAACGGCGAAACTGCTTTGAGCTTCTTGGGCCTTGGTATTAAGGCTCCGGATACTTCTCTTGGTACTTTGCTTAATGCTGGCCAAAGCGTTGTGCAGACTTCTCCGTGGGTGCTTTTGGTGCCGTCTGCGGTGCTTGTTTTGCTAACCTTCTCCGTGCAGCTTATTGGTGACGGTTTGCGTGATGCCATTGATCCATATTCTAGGTCTGTTGGTAAGGCCGACTAACGAGCGTTTGGAGTGATAAACATGACTGATATTGCAAATAACGCTATTAAGGAAGAAACCACGATGGAAGATCAAAACAACGAACCGTTGCTTTCAGTACGCGACTTGCAAATTAGCTTCGCTTCTGAAGCTGGTACTGTGCATGCTGTGCGCGGAATGAATTTTGATTTGTACCGCGGAAAGACTATTGGTATCGTTGGCGAGTCCGGTTCTGGTAAGTCGGTTACGTCCTTGGCTGTTATGGGCTTGCTGGATAAAAACGCTAGCGTTAAAGGCTCTGTAAAGTATAAGGGCGAGGAGCTTTTAACTAAGTCTGATGCAGAAATGAGTAAGATTCGTGGCAAGAATATTGCCATGGTTTTCCAGGATCCTCTTTCTGCTTTAACCCCTGTTTTCTCTATTGGTGATCAGCTTAAGGAAGCTTTGGTTATTCATAATCCTGACATGACTGAAGAGCAGATTCGCGAGCGTTCTATTGAATTGCTTGATTTGGTTGGTATTACTAAGCCGGCTGAGCGTTTGAAGGCTTTCCCTCACGAGTTTTCTGGTGGTATGCGCCAGCGCGTGATGATCGCTATGGCTATTGCCAATAATCCTGACATTATTATTGCCGACGAGCCTACTACCGCTTTGGATGTGACTATTCAGGCTCAGGTTTTGGAAGTTTTGAAGAAAGCTCAGCGCGAAACCGGCGCTGCAATGATTTTTATTACTCACGATTTGGGCGTAATTGCTGGCGTTGCAGACGAAGTTATTGTTATGTATGCGGGTCATTTGGTTGAGCATAATAGCGTTGAAGAGATTTTTGCTCACCCAACTCAGCCGTACACTATTGGCTTGTTGGGTGCTGTTCCTCGCGTTGATCAAAAGCGCACTCGTCGTTTGACTCCAATTTCTAAGCCGACTATGGATATGCTTATGGCTGAAGAAGAAAGCGGCGACGACAGCACAATGATGGGTCTTGAAGCTGAAAGCGAAACTGTTCGCTCGTTGCTTCATGCGGAAACCGAAAAGCCAATTAAGCCAATGTTTGAAGGCATTCCTCGTGAACAACGAAAAGTTGTTTTGGATGTTAAGAACTTGGTTAAAACATTCCCAATTACTAGCGGTGGCTTCTTGCGACGCAAGGTTGGCGAAGTTCGCGCGGTTGATGGTGTGAGTATTGAGGTTCGTGAAGGCGAAACAGTTGCTTTGGTTGGCGAGTCTGGTTCTGGTAAGTCCACGACTTTGATGGAGATTATGGGCTTGAAGAAGCCTGAGTCTGGTTCTATTACAGTTTTTGGTACTGAGTTGAACGATAAGTTGACTCGTGAGCAGCGTCGCGAACTTCGTTCTAAGATTCAGTACGTGTTCCAGGACCCAATGAGCTCGCTTGATCCTCGTATGCTTGTTTACGATATTTTGGCCGAGCCTTTGCTCGTGCAAAAGAAGTCGAAGGAAGAAATTCGCCAGCGTATTGCTGAGCTTATGCAATTGGTTGAGTTGAATCCTGATCAAGTTGATCGCTTCCCAACGCAGTTCTCCGGCGGTCAGCGTCAGCGTATCGCTATTGCTCGCGCTTTGGCTGTGAATCCTAAGCTTTTGCTTCTTGATGAGCCAGTTTCGGCTTTGGATGTTTCTATTCAGGCTGGAATTATTAACTTGCTTGAAGATTTGCAAGACAAGTTGGGTGTTGCTTACTTGTTCGTGGCTCACAACATGGCTGTGGTTCGTCACATTTCTAGCCGTATTGCTGTTATGTATCACGGTCGAATTGTTGAATCTGGTGAAACGGATGAGGTGTTTGATAATCCAAAGCACCCTTACACTCAGGCTTTGATTAGCGCTGTGCCAATTCCGGATCCTACAATTGAGAAGAACCGTAAGCGTATTATTCTTTCTGAAGAAGATAATTTTGACGATGTTAGGTAATTCATGACTTGTTGATTTTAGTTAATCTTCATCAATCTGAATAAATTACTTAGTCGCGCATGTTTATTACAACATGCGCGATTTTTTATTGTGTAACATAAATTTAAAAATTGTTTACAAACCCCAATCTGGATCAATTTCTTCTGGTCTGCGACCGTATAGTTCTGCTAAGCATTGCACAAGCTCATCTCTGATAGCATATTGAAGTTCACTTCTGCTGCTTACATGAGTGCATAGCGGAAGCCTATACAATACAATTCTAGATTGCATACCACGGCTAGCTGGAAAAGCTTGCGAAAGTATTCTGCGGTTTTGCTCCCATAACAGTGGTTGCGAAGGCGGCACATCTTCTACCGCGAATTGAACGTCTTTAGTTAATGCTTGCCAAGCACTGTTAAGGCGTCTAATTTGAGCTGCTACCATGGCATCAAACATTCCGCTAGCAGTTCTATATTGTGGAAGTCGAGTACCAAATATTGGCGCCCTAAGACCTCTACCATGCCTATTTCTATAGNCCCCAATCTGGATCAATTTCTTCTGGTCTGCGACCGTATAGTTCTGCTAAGCATTGCACAAGCTCATCTCTGATAGCATATTGAAGTTCACTTCTGCTGCTTACATGAGTGCATAGCGGAAGCCTATACAATACAATTCTAGATTGCATACCACGGCTAGCTGGAAAAGCTTGCGAAAGTATTCTGCGGTTTTGCTCCCATAACAGTGGTTGCGAAGGCGGCACATCTTCTACCGCGAATTGAACGTCTTTAGTTAATGCTTGCCAAGCACTGTTAAGGCGTCTAATTTGAGCTGCTACCATGGCATCAAACATTCCGCTAGCAGTTCTATATTGTGGAAGTCGAGTACCAAATATTGGTGCCCTAAGACCTCTACCATGCCTATTTCTATAGTGACGTTCTTCCCAAATTAGACCTGTCATGCTTCCACTTTACGAGAAGGCTAGGGCAATAATATGTAAATAATTAATATGCGGTGTGTGAAATACGCTCACACTATAGAATACTGTATATATGGTTTTAAAAGTCAGGAGGATTTGTAATGCTCAAACCAATAGTGCATGATTGGAATGAGTTTAATCTTGACTTGAGCATTGCTAAATCGTCTCTTATTGCTTTTGATTTAGATAACACACTGGCATGTTCTAAAAAACCTATGCTTAAATCGATGGCTGAATCATTAAGTAAGCTGATTGATATAATTCCTGTTGCTGTAATAACAGGTGGCTGCTTAGAGTTAGTTAAGAAGCAAATTTTAAATATGCTAACTATTGGCACTAATCTTAAAAATATTCACATAATGCCCACTAATGGAACTAGTTATTATCGTGTGAATAATGACATGTCATTGCAATCTGTTTATGAACATACTATCGATTTTAAGCAAGCGCAATGCGTTATTGATGCAATACACAAGTGTGCAAAAAATATAGGCGTTTGGAAAGAACCCGGCGATCCAATGCTGTGGGGAGAACAGATAGAGAACCGCGGTAGTCAAATTACTTTTTCGGCACTAGGACAACTAGCTCCTATTGAATATAAAAAAACTTGGGATCCTAGCGGTTGTTTGAAAGCTCAACTTGCACAAAGCATTTCTCAAGCTTTACCTAATTTTGCTGTACGCGCTGGAGGAGATACTAGCATCGATATATACAGGCGCGGTGACGATAAAGCTCAAGCTTTGCGAATGCTGTCTCAATATTGTGATGTTAATATTGAAAAAATTACTTTTATTGGCGATCGTATGTATCCTGGAGGAAACGATTATCCTACTGCCTTTACAGGAGCTTTAATTATTAAAGTAAGTAATCCTTCGGATACTTTAGAGCTTTGTAATAAGGTACTTAATATTTTAGAAATATAGAATTTTATTAATTTTTCATTTTAAGATACCTTTTATCCACAATAACATTTTTTATTTGCATAGCCAATAAGCTATCGCATATGCTGTCATTATGGTTGGGAGACGCAAGGTTATAAACCACCAAAACAAAAAGAAGTATAGAAGCGTGACATCTCATGGGGGATTAGCATGTCACGCATCTGTACCTTGTGGTGTATGTGAAAACAAGGATGTTGATTTTATAAATTGGCGTTTTGCTAGTTGGAAGAATGTAGCGATTGCTTTATTTAATTTATTTTTGCCTCGCGCATGTGCAGGCTGTGATACTCCAGATTATATATTGTGTGAAAACTGCAAGAAAGCGTTGCAATGCTGGAAACGTGCACCATTTGCCAGAACAGTATGTGGATATCGCTACGCGTGTGGTTCGTATTCTACGGTTGTTCGCCGCTCAATATTATTGTGGAAGGATCATTTCGATATTGCATGTGACAAAATATTTGGTGAACTTATTGGCGATTTAGTAGTAGAAGTTATATCTAAATTTTTGCGCTCGCATTCTTGTTATATAAGTGAAAAACCTATATTTGTTATACCAGTCCCGTCGTCTAAGCATTCATCAAGGCATCGTGGACGTAAGCATATGTTGCCTGTTGCAAATTGTGTTGCTAAACGATTGTGTAATAGTGGCATTAGAGCATACGTTTTAGATATTGTAAGTATGGATGCTAGAATTACTGCGAAATCAGTGCAAACTTCCGGTTTTCGCGGAAGGTCTAACAGAATTTCTAAGGCGTTTAGCATCGATTTTAAAGAATTGAGAAAGCAAAAGTTTGAAAATCAACGCGAGTACAAAGCTATTGTATTGGATGATATTGTAACTACTGGCTCAACTATGAATAGCTGCGTTTCAACTTTACAGAGTAGTGGAATTACTGTTTTGGCATGCTTTTCTTTAGCATGTGTATGCAATAAGGATGATCGTACAGCAGATTACGAATGTTAGTTTGCTATTGTATTGCTATAGTTTAGTGGAAGCGCAATTTCAAAGTTCGGACCGCGTTTATCGTCTACTACTTTTACAGTTCCATGGTGCAATTGTGCAGCCCAACGAGCAATTGATAATCCTAATCCTGTTCCTCCTGATTCTGTGCCAATTCGCTGATTTCCTTTAACAAATCTTCTGAAAATATCGGCGCGATCTTCTTGAGGAATTTGTTCTCCGAAATTCACAACATTGCATATTACAGAGTTTTGGCTGTGATTAATATGAGCACTTATAAGAACACGAGTTCCATCGTCTGAATGTTTTAGAGCGTTAGAAATAATATTAGTAAAAAGTTGCGAAAGGCGAGCTTGATCTCCTGTTAATTCAATCTCATCATTAATTTGAACTTCAATATTATGATTATGACCTGAATCAGCTATTTCTAGTGGTTCGATAATTTCGTCAATAAAGTCTGTGAAATTAAATGAAGTTATATTAAGGCTTTCCGCGCCTGCTTCAACTCTAGATAAATCAAGAAGGAAAGTAATAAGATCAGCAAGTCTATGAGTTTGGTTTAATATAGCTTCCATATTAGATGGAGTAGGATCAACAACTCCGTCTGCAAGATTTTCAAGCATCGCTTGTAAAGCAGAAACAGGAGTGCGCAGTTCGTGACTTACGTTTGCTATAAGCTCTCTACGCATTTGATCTGCATGTTCAAGTTCTTCTGCCATTTCATTAAATGCAAGAGTTAATTTACCTACTTCGTCACGACGATTTTCTACAGCAACTCGCACAGAATAGTCGCCGTCAGCCATAGCTTCTGCAGCATTTTTCATTTGACGAAGTGGTGCTGTAAGTCCTCTAGAAAAAATGTATGTAATTCCCAGAGCAACAATAAGTGTTAATGGCATTGCAATCCAGCCATTTAGACCAGTTTTAAGTAAAAACCATGCCATTACGAAAGCAATTGCTGTTGCAAAAACAATAATTGCCGAAAGTTCAATTTTTAGAGATGAAAAAAATCCGACAGGTCGATTTGGATAATTATGCTTTACAGAAGAATTCGTAAATCGCATTTTTGACTTATTTTTAAGTTGAGCATTTGAGTTTTTATTT
>NZ_LWSR01000035.1:0-8230 GCF_001660745.1 Gardnerella sp. 26-12 | reverse complement strand
CATATCATACATATATGTTGTGTTCATATATTGTCGTCTCAAGTTACCATAATAAGACAAACGTTGTAAAACGCTATTTACAATGAAATAGAGGAGGGACAGTTGGCGGATAGTAATGTGGCATCCGGGCGAGATGATGTGCTTAATTCAAACGATTTTTCCTCCCTCGAAAATGATTCTAATAATATGAATGAGCATAATCTCACCAATAATGCAGTGCTTTATGCTCATTCGGATGTGCTTCTAGACACTACTTCTGACAGTGAAAAGCATGATGAAGTTTGGCAGGAGCGTGAATCTCGTAATGCTTTAAAGCGAGTAGCTGGTCTTGGCGAATTACAAGATGTTACCGAAGTTGAGTATAGAAAGCTTCGTCTTGAGCGCGTTGTGCTGGTAGGAGTGTGGTCTAGCGCAAAAGGAACTCTTGCTCAAGCTGAAGAATCGTTGCGTGAGCTTGCAGCGTTGGCACAGACTGCTGGTGCTGTTGTTTGCGATGGCATGTTGCAACAAAGATATAGACCAGATGCTGCAACTTATGTTGGTTCAGGTAAAGCGCGTGAGCTTGCAGCAGTAGTTGCTCAGCATGATGCGGATACGATTATTGTTGACGATGATTTACCTCCTAGCCAGCGTAGAGCTTTAGAAGATGCAACCAAAGTTAAGGTTGTTGATCGCACTGCTGTTATTTTGGATATTTTTGCTCAGCACGCTACAAGCCGTGAAGGTAAAGCTCAAGTTGAGCTTGCTCAATTGCAATATATGCTACCTAGGTTAAGAGGCTGGGGTGCTGCTCTTTCTAGGCAGGCTGGTGGTAGAGCTGCAGGAGATGCTGGTATTGGTTCTAGAGGTCCTGGCGAAACTAAAATCGAAATGGATCGTCGAGCTATTCGCAATCGTATTTCTAAACTTCGTCACGATATTGCGAATATGGCACCTGCGCGCGATGTAAAACGTGGTTCTCGTAGACGACAAGATATTCCAACTGTAGCTGTTGTTGGATATACGAATGCTGGCAAGTCGTCTATTATAAATCGCCTTACTGGTTCACAAGAATTAGTAGAAAATGCACTGTTTGCAACTCTTGATACTGCAGTACGTCGTTCTCAAACTCAAGATGGTAGAAGCTATACTTTGGTAGATACTGTTGGTTTTGTTCGCAGACTTCCAACTCAACTAGTTGAAGCATTTAAATCCACTTTGGAAGAAGTTGGACAAGCAGATGTTATTTTGCATGTAGTTGACGGTTCGCATCCAGATCCTATTTCGCAAATTAATGCAGTAAACGAAGTTCTCGCTAATATTTCTGGTGTAGAAGATATACCTCAAATTATGGCATTGAATAAATCAGACATGATGAGTGATGCTGCGAGAGAACGTTTTTCTTCTCTTTATCCTGATGCTGTTATTGTTTCTGCATTTAGTGGCGAAAATTTGCAAATATTGCGCAATCGTTTAGAAGAATTGTTACCGTCTCCTCGTGTTCGTGTAGATGTAACTTTGCCGTACGAGTTTGGTGGATTATTATCAAAAGTTCGTGAAAATGGTGTAGTTGAAAAAGCAGAATATGTAGATTCGGGGGTTGAACTTATTGCTTGGGTTGGACCATCGTTAGCTGCAAAACTTATGAAAGTAGCGTTGTAATAATAAATTCCGGTGGTGCGATTAGAGTAAAGGTGTTCATACCAAAAGCTCTTAATGTGAGAGCAGCCCTTAGTAATGCATAAATCGTGGTATTTTGTGTGCTTATAAGGGTGTGATAGGTTGTTGAAAAGAGGTTTTTGCTCATGGTGAGTTCGCAGGTTAAGCCAACTAAGCTTGCAATTATTGGTGCCGGCGCGGTCGGATCTACTCTCGCTTTCGCTGCTGCTCAGCGTGGTGTTGCGCGTGAGATTGTGCTTGAAGATATTGCTAAGGAACGTGTTGAAGCTGAAGTTTTGGATATGCAGCATGGTTCTAGCTTCTATCCTGCAGTTTCTATTGCCGGTTCTGACGATGTGGAAATTTGCCGTGATGCTGACATGGTCGTGATTACTGCTGGTGCTCGCCAGAAGCCAGGTCAGACTCGTTTGGAGCTTGCAGGTGCCACTATCAACATCATGAAGTCAATCATTCCGAACGTTGTGAAGGTTGCTCCTAACGCAATTTACATGTTGATTACTAATCCTGTTGATGTTGTTACGCACGTTTCTATGAAGCTTTCTGGTCTTCCAGCAAACCAAATGTTTGGTTCTGGTACCAACCTTGATTCCGCTCGTCTTCGTTTCTTGATTGCTCAGCACACTGGCGTTAATGTTAAGAACGTTCACGCATACATTGCTGGCGAACACGGTGACTCTGAAGTTCCACTGTGGGCTTCTGCAACCATTGGTGGTGTTCCAATGTGCGATTGGAACGCTCTTCCAGGTCATGAGCCACTTGATGCTGCTAAGCGCGAAGAAATCCATCAGGAAGTTGTTAACGCTGCTTACAAGATTATCAACGGTAAGGGTGCAACAAACTATGCTATTGCAATGTCTGGTGTAGATATTGTTGAGGCTGTTCTTCGCGATACTAACCGCATTCTTCCAGTGTCTTCTTTGCTCGATGACTTCCACGGCATTTCTGATGTGTGCATGTCTGTGCCAACATTGCTTAATCGCAATGGTGTAAACTCTCGTCTAAACACTCCAGTTTCTGATCGTGAGTTGGCTGCTTTGAAGCGTTCTGCTGAAACTTTGCGCGAAACTGCTGCTAAGTTTGGTTTCTAGTTTTAAAGAGTAATTTATAAATTATTAAACCGCTTCTTCTTTTAATTGAGGAGGAGCGGCTTTTCTTATTTAAAACAACAACATACCTCACAGAATTTTCTGTGAGTTCGATATATTATTACATTATGGCTGATTTTTCTAACATTCTTGCTACTCGTCCTGATTTTAATGACAGTGATCGTGAGTGGCTTCACCATTTGGTGGTTGATTGGCAGGTTATTGCAGATTTGAGTTTCGCAGATTTGCTGCTGATTATTCAAAATGGTGACGGTGATTATGTTGTTGCTGAACAATGTCGTCCTTCAACAGCTATTACTTTGCGTACTGATGATTTGTTAGGTAAAAAATTAGATGATTCTTTAGTACCTGAGCTTAATGAGGCGATGAAATCTGAGACAAGTTTCCACTCTTCGACCTTACGTTCTATTGGTAGAGCTACTGTATGCTACGTTTATGCTCCAGTTCGTCATAGGGGTAAAACTCTCGGATTGGTTATGCGCGAAACTAATTTGGCAACGCGTGAATCTAATGGTCGTTATGAAACTGAAAGTATTAATGCTGGTAAGACTTTATTTGACATGATTCCTCGTGAACAATTCCCATATCGTGAATCTGTATTAAATCAACGACATAATGCTCGAGTATCCGATGGTTTTATTGTGCTAGAAGACGATGGAATAGTTCGTTATGCTTCCCCTAATGCCATTAGTTGTTTCCGCAGACTTGGCGGATTAAACACTATGCAAGGTGAATATTTAAGCGAATTTGGCACTAGGTTGTTGCATACGAACGATAATGTTCCCGAAAGTTTACCTCTTGTATTAACTGGAAAAGCTGATGTAGATTGTGAACTTGAAGCGAACCATTCTATAGTTTCCATGCGCTCCTTGCCTCTGTGGGGTCCAAATAATCGTGTTGGAGCTGTAGTGTTATGCCGTGATGTTACTGAAGTTTTGCGGCGCGAACAAGAATTGCGTACTAAAAATGCCACTATTTCTGAAATACATCATCGCGTAAAAAACAATTTACAGGCTGTTTCTGCTCTTTTGCGTTTGCAAGCTCGTAAGACAAAATCTATTGAAGTTAGAAAAGAACTTGAGGAAGCTCAACGTCGTGTGCAAACTATAGCACTAGTTCATGAAGGCTTGAGCCAAACTGCTGACGAAATTGTTGATTTTGACAAAGTTATTTCGAGTTTGTTGAAGATGTCAATTGAGTTGGCGTCTCAGAATCAAAATATTGATATTGATTTTGTTGGAAAATTTGGCAGATTAGCAGCTCAGGATGCTACACCATTATCTCTTGTTTTAACTGAGCTAGTGACGAATGCAGTTGAACATGGTTTTGAAGGTCGTGAAAAAGGTCATATTCGTATTGCAGTTGGTAGGGGCGGAGACAATCTTAATATTGTCGTTGAAGATGATGGAGATGGTATAGATAGCGAGTCTTCTCATGGAATGGCTAAACCATCTGGCTCTGGCCTTGGAACGCAGATTATAAACACATTTGTCACTAACGATTTTGGTGGTACAGTTCGTTGGTCTCCTCGAAGAGAGGGCGGAACTAGGGTAGTGTTAGACATTAAATTGCGCGTATCTGGTATTGAGTAGCTTTAGTAAAAATTGTTTTCCAACGTGCATTAAATGTTATACATTTAGTGTAAAAAGTACAGGAACAATTAAAATTGCTAATAAAGATGCAAAATACCTTGAAAAAACTTTCTTTTCATGATTTCCTTACATTCAGGGGAACTTCTAAAGCTCACCGTTGTAGGTAAGAAATGAGGATAATAATTCATGAGCAACTCGTTTGATTGGCGCACAACAGCAGCATGTAGTGACAAAGATCCTGAACTGTTCTTTCCTCTTGGAAGTGCTGGTACAGCAGTTCAACAGCTTGAAGAAGCAAAAGCAGTATGTCGCTCATGTGATGTTGCAACAGAGTGTTTAAAATGCGCATTAGAAACTAACCAAGATTACGGTGTGTGGGGAGGATTAAGCGAGGATGAGCGTAGAACTCTAAAGCGTCGAGCAATGCGCGCACGTAAAAATCAAGATGCGTCACTATAGATAATTTTATTCTAGGTGCACTATTTGAGTTAAACTTGCTGATCCTGGAGTGATTAAAACACATCGTCCTGGAAGTTGATAGTCTTCAATATCAAAACTTTTAGATAAAGCAGAAGGTATTCCAAGCATTGTATCTGTGCCCACATCTCCTGTTGGAAATATTATCCTCACTGGTGCTTGCTCAGGTAAACGTAAGTAGCGAGAAGTGCTAGTGCTCATAATAACTGGGCATTGTTTACTATTTAATCTTTTTTGAAAAGCAATAGCAGTTTGTCTCGTATTTAGCGGATCAAGCAATTCATCTGCATCGTCAATAATGATTGGCGTATTTTCGTTGTCAATGTTATTAATGTTTTGTTCATATAGTGATTTTCCTGAATATATTGGCAGGTTTAAAGTTTTAGAAATTATTTTTAATATTGTTGTTTTGCCTTGTTTCCTACTACCAATAACAGCTATATTCCCAAGGTGAATTGGTAATAGAGCAGGATATAAGTGTATGGTATCGTCTTGTAACCCAATAATAATATGCTTCGTATAAAATTCTTGAGTACGTAAACTTTGAGATATTTTTTGCTCCGAATTTTTGTATTTGTAATTATTTGAATACTCTGCAAGTTGTTTTGCTGAAAGAATCGACGGCAATGGTTTGCTAAATAATTCTGGAGAATGATCATGATGGCAGAATCTACCAGCTAACTGTATTGCTCGTACTAAATGTGCAGGATTGCTGCTTTGAGCACATCGCAAAGCTTCTACTCCTTCTCCAATATTGTAATATGCGGCTCCTGGCGTATTTGGGCTTATTCTAGCTGCATGCGCTGTTCCTAATAATTCTTGCGATTGCATTCCGTCTCTAACTCTCAAGCAAATATTAATAGAAATATTAGCTTTCATATCTGCGCTTACTTGTGCGAGTGGATTTTGAGTTCCAGCAATAATATGCATTCCCAAAGATCTGCCTACTGATGCAATTCGTATAAGACGAGGCATGTAGTCGGGAAGTTGATCTTTTAGAGCATGAAATTCGTCAATAACAATAAGCAATGAAGGTTCAGCTGGGGTTACTTGTGCAATATTATTACATCCATGATGAGCTACTAGTCTTTCTCGTCTATTTAGTTCTAGTTCGAGACCTTTTAGAGCGCGTATTGCGTGTTTAAGATTTAGATCTCCTACGTTTCCCATAGTATGTGGGAGTTTAGATAGTATGTCAAAAGTTGCTCCTCCTTTAAAATCCATAAAAACAAACCGTAGCTGCTGCGGACCGTATTGAAAAGCCAAAGCTAAACACCAAGTCGTAAGAAGTACTGATTTACCAGAACCAGTTGTTCCAGCAACTAAAGCATGTGGCCCATTGTTAATTAAATCTAAATAGCAGTAGCCATTATTACTTATTCCAAGTGGAGCTATAAGGTGTTTAGTTTTTGAATTAGGCAAGTAGTTATAAATATTTGTATTTAGATTTTCCTTCATACTATTGGATTTGTTTTTTATGTCGTATGTTCCTGCATTTTTTAGCCATGTTTGCAATACTTCTTTCCAGTGATGTTGCGTATTAGAAATTGCATTTCTTCTCATAAGTAATGTTTCTAAACTTACTGGTGTAATAGTATCTGGCAAACTTTCTACAGTTTGTTGATTATAAGTTACGTTATTTGACGATTGCGTAGTGTTTAATAATTGAATTTGCTGATTTTGTTGAACATTTTGAACAGAATTTTTCTCAGATATGTATTGAAAAATTTGTGGAATAAGACTTGCTATGTACATCATAATGCTTGGAATAATCATGGTTAGCATCATCCAATTATCTTGCATCCATGCCATTATAGCCAATGCTACGTGAGCGAATATGGGAACTATACTCGCTGTCATCTGTACATGCATAAGTACTTTAGTTGTAGACATTCCTGTATTAGATTTGTTACTCATAAATGTATGAGACAATATTTTTGATTTTTGTGCAATACTTATGCAAGATTGTGGTTAAAAGATACGAGTTTAGTGCTTTCTAAGTTGTGGTATCTAATTGAAGTGTTGTTTACACAACAATACTTCGAAATTATTGTTGCTCTGCAAGAGTTCCAACTGATCCAGGTTTATGAGTTCCTGATGCAAGTTGGTTGAATAAATCTAAGTTTTTAGCATCATCGAGAAGCACGGATGAACCAACTCCTGGAACTTGATAATCAGGATTCGTCCAATATATTGTTCCGGATATGCCTGACGGTCCAGTTGCTTCTTTGAATGCTTGAGCCATTTCCCATAATGTTCCTGGATTGGTTTTCTCGTCAAAAATAACTGAAGCAAGTCCCGTTTCAGCAAGTTTTTTTACTTTTCCAAAATTCAATAAGGTATTGTGATCTAATGCTTTTTTCATAATAGCTGCAATAACCATTCGTTGACGTGCAGCTCGTCCAAAATCAGATTCTGGATCTGCGTATCGCATTCGCGAAAATGCCAACGCTGTATTCCCATCAACGTGATGGCATCCAGAAGTCCAATTTAACCCGCTAAACTTATCACTTACTGTACGGTTGTAGCATAAATCAATGCCATCTATAGCGTTAACAACATTAGTAAGACCGCCAAAACGTATTTCTGCAACATGGTCAATGCGATGACCTGTAATTTTTTCTATTGCTGCTGTTAATGCTTTATTTCCAGCTGCTTGCGCAACGCTATTAATTTTTACTTGTTCGCCATTTAAAGAAACAAGAGAATCTCGAGGAATAGAAATTAGAGAGCTGTGACCATTGCTCGGCTTTGTCAATACAAGAATAGTATCTGTTCTAAATCCTGTTATCTCTTTAGCTTCTTCGCCTTCTCGTTGATCAGAACCAAGAATAAGCCATGCTTTGCCTTGAGTGCTAGGAGTACTAGTAAGCCAAGTAGTGCGGTTAATTCTTGAGTCAACCCAGTTCCATGAATATACCCCAAAACCAGTTACACCTATTGCCAGAACAACAAAAAATGCAATAAATGCATGTAAAATTCTGTGCGGTTTGTGCGGTAGTATTTTTGCTGTACTTCCAACTGCTTTATTTATAGTTGTTGGAATACGCATTTGTGAAATAGAACTTGTGCGCGGTGCTGGTCTTGGTTGCAATTGCGATGTGTAAGAAACAGGTCTAGAAGAACATTGTTCTGGACTTTTTAAGATTCTTGTTCTTTGAGTTGTAGGCGCAAAAGACGGCGCTTGTGATGGAAGCGCATTAGACTCTATTTTGCCTCTTTTTACGCGTTTTGGAGTGAAACTAGGAGGCACGTTTGAGTTAGATGAATCGTTATTATGAGAAGGAGTGAAGATAGGTGGGTTTATATTATCTTCAGAAGGGTCCTCATACAATCTCGAATTCATTCATCCTCCAAAATAAGCATGTATCTTCAATGACTATGAATACATAATAT
>NZ_LWSR01000034.1:0-8448 GCF_001660745.1 Gardnerella sp. 26-12 | reverse complement strand
GATTATTATCTTTCATTTTCACCTCCTTTCCTAAACAAGATTTATGCAACTATTCATAAGATTTGTCGAGTAAATTTCTCAGTTCAGCAAATTACAGATCGGTAACTTTTTTGAACTTTTAATGTAACATTTGCTTAAGGAATTTACCTGTCCAACTCTCGCCATTACGCGCTACGCTCTCAGGACTACCTTCTGCAACTAAGGTTCCGCCTTTATCTCCTCCTTCTGGACCTAAATCAATAATCCAATCTGCAGATTTCACAACATCAAGATTATGTTCAATTACAATAACACTGTTGCCTTTATCTACAAGAGATTGCAAAACCGCTAGAAGTTTCCTAACATCTTCAAAATGCAGTCCAGTAGTAGGTTCATCGAGAATATAAACTGTTTTACCAGTAGATCTTCTCTGCAGCTCTGTAGCAAGCTTTACTCGTTGAGACTCACCGCCAGAAAGTGTTGTTGCGCTTTGACCAAGACGAATATAGCCCAAGCCAACTTTTACTAAAGTATCTAAATATCGAGAAATAGAAGGATATGCTTTGAAAAATATTACAGCTTCACAAATAGGCATATTAAGAACATCTGCAACAGACTTTCCGTTATATGTAACTTCCAAAGTTTCACGGTTGTAACGTTTACCATGACAAACTTCACACTCTACGTATACGTCAGGCAAAAAGTTCATTTCTATTTTTAAAGTACCGTCGCCATGACATGCTTCACATCTGCCTCCTTTAACATTAAACGAGAAGCGACCAGGACCATAGCCACGAACTTTTGCTTCTGGAGTCTGAGCAAACAATGAACGTATTTTATCCCAAACACCAGTGTAAGTTGCTGGATTAGAACGAGGAGTTCTTCCTATAGGATTCTGATCGACATGCACTACTTTGTCACAAAGCTCAATACCATCAATACGTTTGTGCTTTCCTGGAACAATTCGAGCACCATTTAGTTTGTCTGCAAGAACAGGATACAAAATTGAGTTTATAAGTGTTGATTTACCAGATCCAGATACACCCGTTATGCATGTGAATACTCCCAAAGGTATGCTTATATCAATATTTTTTAAATTATGCTCATGGGCATTAATTATATGAAGCATACGATTTTCGTCTACACTACGACGTTGTTTTGGCACATCTATTGAGCGTCTGTGAGCAATATAATCTCCAGTAATTGAACGCTGAGCTTTAATAATTCCATCAGACGGACCTGAATATACTACTTCTCCTCCGTGCTCGCCAGCTTCTGGACCAATATCAACAAGCCAATCGGACTGACGAATAGTATCTTCATCATGCTCGACAACAATAAGCGTATTACCAAGATTTCGCAGATGATGCAATGTTGCAATCAAACGCTCATTATCTCTTTGATGCAATCCAATAGACGGCTCATCAAGCACGTACATAACACCAACTAAACCTGATCCAATTTGAGTAGCTAAACGAATACGTTGAGCCTCTCCACCAGACAAAGTTTTTGCAGCTCTTGAAAGAGTAAGATAGCTTAAACCCACATCGTTCAAAAAACCAAGTCGAGCACGAATCTCTTTTAATATTTCTGTTGCAATTACTGCTTGAGAACCATCCAAATGCAAAGCATTTACCCACGCTAGACTTCGCTCTACTGGCATATCGCAAACTTCAGCTATGGAAGTATTAGATACTGTAACCGCAAGAACTTCTGGGCGTAAACGCTTTCCATTACATTTTTGGCATGGAACTTCACGCATATACGACTCATAATATTGACGCATTTGATCAGAATCAGTTTCGTCATGTTTGCGCATAAGCGTACGAACTACACCTTCAAAGCCAGTAGAATATTCACGCTGACGCCCCCACCTATTTGTGTAGGAAACTTGAACTGTGAAATCATGACCATACATGATGTCATGTTTAACGTCTTCCGCTAGATCCTTCCACGGAGTATTCATATCAAAATGCAAATCTTTAGCAAGTCCTGAAAGTATGTGCTGATAATACATTCCAGCTGACTTATTCATTGCCCACGGCTCAATAGCTCCTTGCGCAAGAGATTTGTCTGGGTCTGGGATAACAAGTTCAGGATCAATTTCGAGATTGTATCCAATGCCGGAACATTCAGAGCAAGCACCATAAGGAGCATTGAATGAAAATGTTCTAGGCTCAATCTCATCAAGCTCTAATTGATGATTGTTTGGACATGCACGATGTTCCGAAAATGATTTACGACGCGTTTGTGAGTCTTCTGGTTCGTCAACAAAATCAGCAATTACTACTCCCTTAGATAGTTTTAATGCTGTTTCAATCGAATCAGTTAATCGAACACGAATGCCATCTTTAATAACTAAACGATCTACTACTACTTCAATTGTATGTTTCTTCTGTTTAGTAAGAGTAATATCTTCAGAAAGCTCATGCATTTGTCCGTCAATAATCGCACGAGCATAACCATCTGAGCGCAAAAGCTCAAGCGTGTCTTTAAATTCTCCTTTACGACCACGAACTACTGGAGCAAGAATTTGCAATCTCGTACGTTCTGGCATAGCAAGCAATGAATCAGTCATTTGCTGAGGAGTTTGAGAACTTACTATTTGACCGCATTCAGGACAGTGAGGCACACCAATCCTTGCAAACAATAATCGCAAATAATCATATATTTCTGTAATAGTTCCAACAGTAGAACGAGGATTACGATTCGTAGTTTTTTGATCAATAGAAACAGCAGGACTTAGGCCCTCAATAAAATCAACATCAGGCTTATCCATACGTCCTAAAAATTGGCGAGCATAAGCACTAAGCGACTCAACATAGCGTCGCTGACCTTCTGCAAAAAGCGTATCAAACGCAAGCGAGGACTTACCAGATCCAGAAAGACCAGTAAAAACAACCATACGATTCCTAGGAATCGATAAACTTACATTTTTTAGATTATGCTCTCTAGCACCCTGGATAGTTATTTTCCATTCAGAAGGAATACTAGATAAATCAGCTATAAAAGTACCGCTGTTAGCGCTCATAGGAGCATTATCAAGCAATTCTTGCAACGAGTCATTTTGTTCATTCGCCTGTTTTGACACAATTACCTCCACACTTCCCCATAATCACTTGAATATTCCCAACCAATACCCAATTTTATTACCAACAAGAAAATTATAGAACAAGTGTTCGAAAAAGTAAAGTATTTGACTATCAACCACATGCTGTATTCGTTACCAGTAAGCAGTATAATAGTGAGTTTGGTTATGACTTTTATAAGTAATAAATACTAACAGCCTAAATTTTGGGGAACGGAACAGACATTATGCCTATTGACGCACAAGCTTTAACCATTCAGATTGGTGCGCGAACGCTGTTAAATCCTACCGATTTTCACGTCACAAAAGGAGATAAGATCGGTTTAGTCGGCAGAAACGGCGCAGGCAAAACTACGCTTACTCGCGTTATTACAGGAGACATGCTGCCAGCAGGAGGCTCGGTTAGAGTTAGTGGAGGTTTAGGCTACTTACCTCAAGACACGCACGCAGCAGACCCAGAGCAAAGTGTTATAGATCGCATTATGAGCGCTCGAGATATTGCTTCTATCGTTTTGCGTATTCGCAAAGCGGAAAAAGAAATGACAGATCCAGATCCAGACATAATGACTAAAGCTATGAACCGCTACGACAAAGCAATGCAAGATTTTGAAAAAGCAGGCGGTTATTCAGTGCAATCTGAAGCAATATCGATGGCAACCAGCCTGGGACTTCCACAAGAAGTTATGCAACAAGCTTTAGGCACACTTTCAGGTGGTCAACGTCGCCGCATAGAACTTGCTAGAATTCTGTTTTCTGACGCAGACACATTAATTCTCGATGAGCCTACAAACCACTTAGACGCAGACTCAATAATATGGTTGCGCAATTATCTTAAACGATTTGAAGGTGGATTCCTAGTAATTTCTCACTCCACAGAATTACTAGACGAAGTAGTCAACAAAGTATGGCATTTAGATGCTCAACTTGCAAAAATAGACATGTACTCAATGGGTTGGAAAGCATACTTGCATCAGCGCGTAGTAGACGAAGAAAGACGTCGTCGCGAACGAGAAGTTGCAGAAAAGAAAGCTGAACGTCTTATGAAACAAGGCATTCGCTTGCATGCTAAAGCTACAAAAGCAGTTGCTGCTCAAAACATGATGCGAAGAGCTGAACGCTTATTAAGCGAAACAAGTGAAGCTCAAAAACAAGAAAAAGTTGCAGATATTCGTTTTCCAGAACCAGCTGCATGCGGAAAAACTCCAATTATGGCAAAAGATATTTCCAAAGCGTATGGTTCTAATATTGTTTTCGCTGGAATTAACCTTGCTATAGACAAAGGTTCACGCGTTGTCATTCTAGGCTATAACGGTGCTGGAAAAACAACAACATTACGCATTTTGGCAGGAGAAGAAACAGCAGATACTGGTGAAGTTCAATACGGACACGGATGCAAAATAGGTTATTTTGCACAGGAACACGATACATTAGACTTGGATTCTACAGTTTTGGAAAACCTTCAGCACGTTGCACCAAACCTGGATGACACGCAAGCACGTTCTATGCTTGGCAGCTTCCTGTTTTCCGGCGACGACGCAATGAAGCCTGCAAGAGTGCTTTCAGGCGGCGAAAAAACGCGTCTAGCACTTGCAACACTAGTAACTTCCAAAGCCAATGTGCTACTACTAGACGAACCTACTAACAACTTAGACCCAGCATCTCGAGATGAAATACTTAAAGCTATTGCAAAGTATGAGGGAGCAATTGTTCTTGTTACACACGATGAAGGTGCAGTTCAAGCCTTACAACCTGAGCGAGTGCTACTCATGCCTGATGGCGACGAAGATTTGTGGAATGACGAATATCTCGATTTAGTTGCCGAAGAGTAAAATGTTGAACTGAATTACTTGAATTGTGCAATAGAATGGTTAAGCAGTGATTTCAACATACGCGTCTAAGACTTTGCCAAATACGGCGAATAGTGCCAACAGTCGTATAAGCAATCAAATTGACAATCATTGCATAAAACGTGCGCTACATTTTTTGCGAATACCATTCATCGTAATAATTCTTATAACCTTATTTGAATGTTCTATTGGAAATCTGCCATTTTGGAGTAGTGTTACAGGAAGTACAGATAGCATTTCTGCGCACAACGATATAGGTTCTGGAATTAGACGCTTAGATTCCGGCGGCATTCTTATAACGGATCCTTCAGAAGCATATTTAGAAGTAACATCCGACGGAAGTTCGCCTTATATTCGCTTAGAGCCTGCGATTATTAAAAAGAAAAGCAAAAATAATAATCTTATTTCAAACATCAATGTTTTAGTTGAAGCAAACAAATACTTAAGCAAACCTCAAAGCACAAACACTGCTTCTCTAAACCCATCTTTGCTTAAACTTCCAAAACAAGCAGTAGGAAAATCTTGCATTGTTAGGGTGTGGCTGCAACATCCAATAGGATCAATATTAAATATTGAAGACTCAAGAGCAAACGTTCGAGTGCCTTTTAGGTGGTCATGGGGTCGCGTATTAATACTTGCTATTTTTGCATTTTTTGTTACGCTTTGGAATCCTTGGTCCAAGCTTTGGAAAATTAAACTCAACACTCATAGTCTTATTCAACGTTGCTGCTTTGCTGCTTCTCTTCTTCCATTTATTGCTGTTGGTTTAATAACTATTTTTTGGAATTTACGAAACGCAACTCCTATGCATTTTTACACAAACGGTAATTATGCATATGATTTTGATCAATATGCTCACACTGCAGACGCATTGTTAAAAGGTCAAGTGCATTTAAATCTCCCTGTTCCTAATGAATTAGAACACTTGCAAAATCCTTACGATCCTACGGCTAGAAATAATTTGTTAAACCACTCAGTACAACATATGTATTGGGATTACGCATACTACAAAGGTCACTGGTATTCCTACTTCGGAGTTCTTCCAGCAATATTGCTATTTTTGCCTTATCGCATTATTTCAAGACTATGGACTCCAGAAGGCTCTATGCTTCCAACAACAGTAGCTACGATAATATTCTTAATTGGTTTTCTTATCGCAGGCTCCCTATTGGTTATTCGAATTATTGAGCAGACTTCAAAAAAAGTATCTTTAGGAACGACATCCATTGTTCTTGCTTTATTCTTCATTACTTCAAATACAGTGTATTTGTGGTTTAGAACGTCATTTTATTCCGTACCTATGGCAGCCTCACTTTTCTTCACATCTCTTGGATTGTGGTGCTACCTAGGTTTTAATAAAACACACTCTTTGCTAAATATTGTTTTAGGTTCTTTCTTTATCGCATTAAATCTAGGATGTAGACCTACTTTTTCTATAGCCGTTCTTTTTGCACTTCCTGCAATTTATTCGCATATAGAAAAAGATTTACCAAATATTTTGCGCAACTGGAAACAAGTTTCTTCATGGCATAAGCCTTTTAAATATTTTGCAGCTTGGATACTGCCATGCGTAATTACTGCAATTCCATTTGGCATTTATAATCTTTTGCGCTTTGGCTCACCGTTAAATTTTGGCAATGAGTATCAAATAACTATTACTGACATGACGACTATGCGTTTGCCGTCACAAAATATTTTGCCGTCTATTTTCAGCTATATTGCGCTACCTTTGCGTTTTATTCCAACTTTTCCTTGGATTGGTATTCAGCCTATCGCATTTGACCGTTGGCAATACGCAGAGCCTATGATTGGCGGAATGTTTACACTTTCACCATTGGCATTAGTTGGCATAATATGCGTATTTATTATGAAAAAACGCTGCCGCACGCATATTGCTTGGCGCACAAGCGTAATAGCTATAATAGTTGGGCTTGTTCTTATTGTTTTTGACAGCTTAAAAGCTGGTATCGGATGGAGATATATTGCTGATTTTGCGTGGTCTTTTGCTATAGCTGCCGCAATTGGAATTAGCTTGCTTTTAGAATATGCATCCACCTTGCAATCAGAAAATTCTTTACATAAAAAAACTATTGCTTACACAATACGCTTACTTGTAGCAGTATTGCTATTTGCTTCTATTGCTATCGCTGTACTCAGTTGGTTTGTTACAGGACGTGAAGACAGCACGCTTCGTTTTAATCCAAACTTATGGTTCGCGTTTAGAAGTTGGATGACATTGTTTTAAATAATTATTTATATAATTACTATTCTTCTAACAATGCATCTACAGTTCGAAGAAGCGCATGCAATCCGCTAATAAACTGCTGCGGCTCTGGCAATAATGACAATGCTAAATACCCATTAACTGGCATATCGAAATAATATCCAGGTTGAGAAACTAGATTGTAATCTTTCATCAATCTCAAAGCTAATACATCATCGTCAATGCAAGATGGTACACGCAATAAAATATTCCATCCGCCTTCTGCACGCAACGCGCTAACACAGCATTTAGGCGTGGATGCCAACGTTTCTCGAAGCGTATGCAGATTATTAATAACACGATTTCGTACAATAGCGCTTTGAGAAGATGCATATTGCAATAATTCTGGTATTCGCTCAGAAACAGTATTACCAATAGGCAAAAAATCATCCGCTATAACGTCAAGTCTTTTTTGTGCTTCATAAACATCATCTTTAGGACCTGAAACTTCAATCCAACCAACTTTTGCGTGAGGAGCAGCAAGCATTTTGGAGAATCCATCAAGCGCAAAAACTAAAGTGGAAGATTCTCCAGCAAGACGAGCATTTCCAGCAAAAGGCTCAAGTGAATATTCATAAAATACTTCGTCTGCAATAATCGCAACACCATTATCACGACATAATTGCAATAGTATTTCACGTTCTTCAGGCTTGACATATGAGCCTGTAGGATTATTTGGATTAATAAGCACAAGAGCTTTAATACGCAAAGACACATCTTCTAAAAGTTCTCTAACACGCGCAATATCAATAGTCCAAGAACCATCATAGTGCAAAGGATACGGTATTGCATTCACGCATTGCAAGCGAGCAATAGACTCTATAAGAGGGTATCCAGGAGTTGGTCCCATAACGGCATCCCCTGCATCACATAAAAGCATCATAAGCCATGCGTAAGCTTGAGAAGTTGAAGAAAGCACATAAAGCTGATCTGGATTAAGCTTTGATGAAACAGACTTTTCAGTGCGGTTATCTCGCTTATTGATGAAGTTTGAAAGAATATCGCGAATTTCCTTAGGACCCCTAGGGTCTGCTGTGTAACGTCCACTTAAACATTGAGGAGCTAAGCCGTGAGACGTTGGATTGGAATCATTTAATTTAGTAAGCTTTACGCCATTAAAAATAGCTTTTCGCTGAGCTAAAATAATAGGATTTGGCTCACTCACATCTACTCTAGAAGAAAATCGCACGAAACTACCCTAACACTTGGCATAACAAAAGCTGGGCTGCAGTATAAACTGCTCACCCAGCTCAATAGATAATAAATAATAT